>NZ_JAYMZR010000021.1:0-80546 GCF_035828615.1 Streptomyces sp. H27-D2
AGGAACCACAAGCAGAACGAAATGTCCTGCCCGGGGTGTTTAAGTCTGGCGTTGACTTTTGGCACGCTGTTGAGTTCTCAAGGAACAAACGCTTCCTTCAACCCTGTTTCACCAGGCTCTCCGGGCGCTCACTCGGTCTTGCGTTGCAAACTCTACCAGACTCATTTCCAGTCCGTTTCCGGACCGGATCCAAATTCCAGCGGCCGCTTGCGGGGCCTTGTTTCGCGCCTTCCGGCGTGATCACTACTTTAGCGGATTCCCCCGGCGACTCATAATCGAGTCATCCGAGTCAATCGATTTGCATTCCGGCATGCCGAAATACATCCCGATCAGGGGTCCTGCACAAATAGTGTGCCGCCGGTGCGGCGAGAGTGGCTGTCCTGGAGCTGATGGGCTCCGGGGCAACTCGGAGAACACTACATGACACCCCGACACGCTTCAAACCCGTAGCCAGCAAGGTTGTTGGAGCGTACGGTCGGCCGCATGACGACGCATGCGCCGACCCAGCAGTGGTGGCTCGCCTGACCGGCGGCCAGCCTGCGCGTATGCATGAGACGGCCGCCGCTTCGGCGGCCGTTCGCGTTTCTGCAGCTCTGCACCTCGCCCCGGCCGGCGGTCGCGGCGGTCCCGGGACAGCGGGAGATGCAAGAGATGACAGGGAACGCAGGGATGACAGTCACGACACGACCCAGGACCAGGATCTTCAGCGGGATCAAGCCCACCGGGCATCTGACCTTGGGGAACTACCTGGGCGCCATGCGGCGCTGGGTGGAAGAGGACCAGCTCAAGGCCGACGCGCTGTTCTGTGTGGTGGATCTGCACGCGCTGACCGTGGAGCACGATCCGGCGCGGGTGCGACGGCTCAGTCGGCAGGCCGCGACGCTTTTGCTCGCGGCCGGGCTGGACCCTGAGCGGTGCACGGTGTTCTTGCAGAGCCATGTGGACGAGCACACCAGGCTCTCGTATCTGCTGGAGTGCACGGCCACCGACGGCGAGATGCGGCGGATGATCCAGTACAAGGAGAAATCCGCGCGGGAGCGGGCCGACAGCGGGAGCGTACGGCTGTCGCTGCTGACGTATCCGGTGCTGATGGCGGCGGACATCCTCGCGTACGGGACCGATGAGGTGCCGGTCGGGGACGACCAGGCGCAGCACGTCGAGCTGACCCGGGATCTGGCGCTGCGCTTCAACCAGCGGTACGGGCGGACCTTCGCGGTGCCCAAGGCCGTCCATCCCGTGGTGGCGGCGCGGGTCATGGATCTACAGGACCCGAGGTCCAAAATGGGCAAGTCGCACGCGTCGACGTCGGGGATCGTCTATCTGCTCGATGAGCCGGAGATCGTGCGCAAGAAGATCATGCGTGCGGTGACCGACAGCGGGGACGATGTCGTGCTCGACCGGGAGGCGCGGCCCGGGGTGGCGAATCTGCTGGACGTACTGGCGGCGTGCACCGGCGCGCGGCCCGAGGATCTCGCCGGGGCGTACCGGTCGTACGGCGCGCTGAAGAAAGACACGGCGGAAGCGGTGCTGGAGCTGTTGCGGCCGGTGCGCGAGCGGCACGGGGAGTTGTGCGAGGACCCCGGGTATGTGGACGGCGTGCTGCGGGCGGGCGCGGAGCGGGCGCGTGGGCTGGCGCGGCCGACCGTGGACGCGGCCTATGCGGCGGTGGGGTTGTTGTCGCCTGCCTGAATCGCGGCGGGCGGGGCGGTCGTCGCGGCGAAGCGGCGGGCGAAGGAGCGGGCCGACATGCCGGCGCGGCGGGGATCCGAGCCGCCGGCCCGGTGATCGGCAGCGGCCACCCCACCCTGCTACCTGGGTGGGGTGGCCGCCGAAAACCCGTACTCGCTCAGCCCTGGCCCGAGGCCAGGCCGCGGCTGCGGTCGCGGGCCGCTTCCAGGGCGGCCAGCATCGCGGCCCGTACGCCGTGGTTCTCCAGTTCGCGGATCGCGTTGATGGTGGTGCCCGCCGGCGAGGTGACGGCCTCGCGGAGCTTGACGGGGTGCTCGCCGCTGTCGCGGAGCATCACGGCCGCGCCGATGGCGGCCTGCACGATCAAGTCGTGCGCCTTGTCGCGGGGCAGGCCGAGCAGGATGCCGGCGTCGGTCATCGCCTCGACCAGGAAGTAGAAGTACGCGGGGCCGGAGCCGGAGAGGGCGGTGGCCGCGTCCTGCTGGGACTCGGGCACCCGCAGGGTCTTGCCGACGCCGTTGAAGATCTCCTCGGCGCGGGTGAGGTGTTCGTTGTTCGCGTGGGTGCCCGCCGAGATGACGGACATGGCCTCGTCCACCAGGGCGGGGGTGTTCGTCATGACGCGCACGACGGGCGTCTCCGGGGCGAGCCTCGCCTCGAAGAACGAGGTGGGGATGCCCGCCGCACCGCTGATCACCAGCCGGTCGGCGGGGACGTGCGGGGCCAGCTCGTCGAGCAGCGCGGCCATGTCCTGCGGCTTGACCGTGAGGATCAGCGTGTCGGCGTTCTTGGCGGCCTCGGGGTTGGAGACCGGCTCGACGCCGTAGCGCTCGCGCAGTTCGGCGGCGCGGGCCGGGCGGCGGGCGGTGACCAGCAGGTCCGACGGGGCCCAGCCGCCGCGGATCATTCCGGAGAGGAGGGCCTCACCGATCTTGCCCGTGCCCAGTACGGCGACCTTTTGCGTCATGGTGGCGCTCTCCCCATCCGGTGCGGTTTCGCTTCGCGGCTGCGATGGCGATTGCCGCACGTTGCGTGAGGTCCATGGTCGCACCGGGGGCGGGGTGGGCCACTGCGTGGGGCGACCCTGGGGCGGGCGGGGAGCGGGGAGCGGGCCGGGCCCCGCGTCGCAGCCGGCTCCCGGTTACGCGTCCTCCGGCCGCGCTGTCCTCCCGGCCGGAGGCTGGGGGAGGTTGAGGACACCTGCCCGCCGGGCGGAGACGGTCAACCGTTGTGGTCACCGCACTGGCCGTATCGGGCGGGCCCGTACGGGACCTACGCCGTCCGGCGGCGCAGTGTCACCGCACCCAGGGCGAGCACGAGGAGCGCGCTGCCCGCCACGATGCCCGCGTCGCGGACGAAGTCGCCGGTGATGGTCTCGCTCCTGAGGACCTCGGTCATGCCGTCGACCGCGTACGACATGGGCAGGACGTTGGAGACGGCCTCCAGCGCGGGTTGCATGCTGTCGCGCGGCGCGAAGAGCCCGCACAGCAGGATCTGCGGGAAAATCACCGCCGGCATGAACTGGACGGCCTGGAATTCGGAGGCCGCGAAGGCGCTCACGAAGAGGCCGAGCGCGGTGCCGAGCAGCGCGTCGAGCAGCGCGACCAGGAGCAGCAGCCAGGCGGAGCCGGCGATGTCGAGGTCCAGCGCCCAGACGGCGAGTCCGGTGGCCAGGGACGCCTGGATCACCGCGATCAGGCCGAAGGCGAGCGCGTAGCCCACGATCAGGTCGCCCTTGCCCAGCGGCATCGCGAGGAGGCGTTCGAGGGTGCCCGAGGTGCGCTCGCGCAGGGTGGCGATCGAGGTCACCAGGAACATCGTGATCAGCGGGAAGATGCCCAGCAGCGACGCGCCGATCTGGTCGAAGGACTGCGGGTTGGCGTCGAAGACCCAGTAGAGGAGCGCCAGCAGGACGCACGGCACCAACAGGAGCAGTGCGATCGTGCGGGGGTCGTGGCTGAGCTGGCGCAGGACGCGGCGGGCGGTGGCCAGGGTGCGGGAGAGATTCATCGTCGGTCGCCTTTTGCTGCGGGGGCTTGCCCTGGGCGGGGGGCTGGAGCGGGGGCCTGCTCCGGGCCGGAGGCCTGCTTCGGGCCGGAGGCCCGCGTCGGACCCGGGGCTGGACCGGAGGCCCGCCCCGGGCCGGGCTGCTCGGAGCCCGATAGCCCGGAGTCCGATAGCTGGGAGTCCGGCCGTCCGGAGCCCGGCTGCCCGGAAACCCGCCGCCCGGAGTTCAGCTGTCCGGTACCCCGCCCTGCGGAGCCCGGAGCCCCGCTCTCCGCAGGCCCGTTCTCCGCCGCGCGCTGCGCTTCGTCCACCAACTGGAGGAACGCGTCCTCGACGGTCGCGGTGCCGGTGCTCGTACGGAGGCCCGCGGGGGTGTCGTCGGCGAGGATGCGGCCGGCGCGCATGAGGAGCAGCCGGTCGCAGCGGTCGGCTTCGTCCATGACGTGCGAGGAGACGAGAAGGGTGACGCCCCGGTCGGCGGCGAGGCGGTGGAAGAGGTTCCACAGGTCGCGGCGCAGCACGGGGTCGAGGCCGACGGTGGGCTCGTCGAGGACCAGCAGTTCGGGGGCGCCGAGCAGGGCGGCGGCGAGTGAGACGCGGGAGAGCTGGCCGCCGGAGAGGTTGCCCGCGAGGGCGTCGGCGTGCGAGTCCAGGTCCACGTCGGTGAGCGCCTGGCCGACCTGCGCGCGTCGCTCCGTGCGGGAGGCGCGTGGGGTGAGGACGGCCGCGTAGTAGTCGAGGTTCTGACGTGCGGTGAGGTCGGTGTAAACGGACGGTGCCTGGGTGACGTAGCCGAGGCGGTCGCGGAGGACAGCGGCTCCGGCCGGGTGGCCGAGGACGTCGAGGGTGCCGGTGACGCGGGCCTGGGTGCCCGCGATGGCCCGCATGAGGGTGGATTTGCCGCAGCCGGACGGACCCAGCAGGCCGGTGACGCGGCCTCGGCGGATCGCGAAGTCGAGGGAGTCGAGCACGGTGCGGTGGCCGCGGACGACAGTGAGGCCGTCGGCGCGGATCGCCGGCCCTTCACTTTTATTCATCATATGTTGAATATTGCTCGCGGAAAGCCGCTGCCGTCAAGAGCGGCGGCGGCTAGGGTCACGGAAAGGCCCCTCCCACCGGCCCCTCGTCCCAGGAGACCCGTGAACCGACGGCTGTTCCGTCCCAGCTCCCGCGCCCGTTCCGTCGCTGCCGCCGCGCTGGTGATCACCGCTCTGACGCCACTGCTGGCTTCCTGCACCGGGGATGACATCAAGGGCAAACCGGGCGCGGCGGGGGTCGGCGACCCGCTCTTCCCGAAGCTCGGCAACGGCGGATTCGACGTGCGCCACTACGACCTGGGGCTCGACTACGAGGTGCGCGGCGGGCGGCTCGACGCCACCGCGCTGCTCACCGCGAAGGCGAAGCAGAACCTGAGCGCCTTCAACCTCGACCTGCGCGGGCTGAAGGTCCGCGGCGTGAGTGTCGACGGCGAGGACGCCGAGTTCTCGCGCAAGGGCGACCAGCTGACCGTGCGCCCTTCGAAGGTCGTACCGAAGGGCGATGAGTTCCGTACGAAGGTCACCTACGGCGGCAAGCCGAAGCGGATGACCGACGCCGATGACTCGGTCGAGGGCTGGGTGCGCACCGACGACGGCGCGGTCGTCACCGGCGAGCCCGCCGGGGCGATGACCTGGTTCCCGGGCAGCAACCACCCGGGCGACAAGGCCACGTACGACATCCGGATAACCGTGCCCAAGGGCTACACCGCCGTCTCCAACGGCGAGTTGGTCGGCGAGCGCACGGCGAAGGGGCGCACCACGTACGACTGGCACAGCGGCGAGCCCATGGCGAGCTATCTGACGACGGCCACCATCGGGAAGTTCAACGTCAGCCGGTACACGACGGAGAGCGGGCTGCCCGTCTACGTAGCGGTGGACCCGCGCGAGGCGAAGAGCAGCGCGAAGTCGCTGGGCAAGCTGGAGGAGATGCTGGACTGGGAGACGAAGCTGTTCGGGCCGTACCCCTTCTCGTCGACCGGCGCGATCGTCGACCACGGCGCGGGCGGCGTCGACTACGCGCTGGAGATCCAGACCAAGCCGTTCTTCCCCGACGAGATCGACGACGTGACGCTGCTCCATGAGATGTCGCACCAGTGGTTCGGCGACTCGGTGACGCCGAAGTCCTGGCGCGACACCTGGCTGAACGAGGGCTTCGCGACCTACGCCGAGTGGCTCTGGGACGAGCAGCACGACGGCAAGAGCGCGCAGGACCGGTTCGACGCCGCGTACGGCACCGGAAAGGGCGCGGACAAGAACGGCGACGATGAGGAGACCTGGGAATTCCCGCCGGGCGACCCCGGCAAGGCCGCGAACATCACCGGAACGCCGGTCTACACCCGCGGCGCGATGGTGCTGCACCAGCTGCGACTGGCCGTCGGCGACGACACGTTCTTCAAGATCCTCAAGGACTGGCCCGCCGAATACCGGCACGGCAACGCGAACTCGGCCGACTTCATCGGCTTCTGCGAGCGCAGGACGGACGAGGACCTGACGGAGCTCTTCGACGACTGGCTGTACGGGAAGGGCCGGCCGGCGGGGTATTAGGGGTCGGGGTATTAGGGGTATTGCTACGGGTGGCCGGGTCGGGCTGGGCGGGGCCGGACGGCATCAGGCCGGGAGCCGGCCGAGCCACACCGGACCGGGCGCGATGCGGGTGTGACGCGGGTGTGACGCGGCGGCGATCCGGGCAACGTCCGGGTCATCTCAGGGTCGTCCCCCATAGCGTTCGGCGGCCCGGCGCAGGACCGTGGCGATATGAGGCGTTCCAGCGAAGTTTCCCGTACCGAGGAACGGCACCTGGCCGTTGCTTCCGCGACTCTCGGACCCTGGCGGGCGGCCTCCGCGGTCGGCGCGCTGGGCGGCGGAGTCTCGCTCGCGCTCAACACCATCACCGGCGACTTCGGGCTCAGCGTGCTGGCCGGGTCGCTGTCCGTCGCGCTGATGCTCTTCTTCCTGGTCGGCGGCGCGGGCGCGGTGCTCGGCGGTCGCCGGGGCGAGCGCGCCGACCACCGCATCCGGCGCTGGGCCACGGCCCATCCCTGGCGGGTCGCGGCCGTGCCGGCCGGGCTGCTGGTCGTCACCGACCTCGTGATGCGGCAGATCCTGACCGCCGAGGGCTTCTTCGGCAGCCTGTGGGACGGGCTGTGGCGGGGCGCGCTGGTGGCCGTGGTCGTCGGCGTGGTCGGCTCGATGAACCGCTCGAAGCGGTAGCCGGGGCGACCGCGAGGGGCGCGACGGGCCCGGTGCCAGCGCTCGCGGCGGGCGCCGTCGCGCCGGCCCCGTCAGAGCGCGTCGAG
Source organism: Streptomyces sp. H27-D2 (assembly GCF_035828615.1). Taxonomy (NCBI): domain Bacteria; kingdom Bacillati; phylum Actinomycetota; class Actinomycetes; order Kitasatosporales; family Streptomycetaceae; genus Streptomyces; species Streptomyces sp. H27-D2. The sequence continues at coordinate 7,031 of NZ_JAYMZR010000021.1, forward strand.
GCAGAGCGCGTCGAGGTCGAGGTGGCTCAGCTTGTCGGGGTTGAGGACGACGTCCACTTCGATGATCCGGCCCTCGTACACGGTGAAGCCGAAGACGGCGGCCCGCTCCCCCACCGGGTCGATGAAGACCAGTCCGGGGGCGCCGTTGACGTCCCGGACGGCCACCCGCATCGTCGCCGGGTCGAAGCCGCTGGTCAGGCCGCAGGCGTAGCGGGCGACCTTGACCGCGCCGAGGACCGGACGCCGGCCCGCGGTGACCTTGCCGCCGCCGTCCGCGCGCCAGACCACCTCGGGGTCGAGGAGTTCCAGCAGGTCTTCGGGATCGCCGCCGGTCACCGCGGTCAGGAAGGCGTCGACCGTACGGCGGTGCTCGCCGCGGTCGACGGTGCGGCGCGGCGCCTCGGACCGGACGTGCCTGCGGGCGCGGGAGGCCAGCTGCCGTACGGCTTCGGGCGTGCGGCCCACCACGTCGGCTATCTCCGGGAGCGGTACGGCGAACTCGTCGTGCAGCACGAAGGCGGTCCGCTCGGCCGGGGGCAGCCGCTCCAGGACGGTGAGCAGCGCGAGGCCGACGGATTCGTCGAGGGCGACCCGGTCCTCGGGCGGGGCGCCGTCGGCGACCAGGGGTTCGGGGAGCCAGGGGCCGACGTAGGCCTCCCGGCGGGCGCGCGCGGAGCCGAGCAGGTCGTAGCAGAACCGGCTGACGATGGTGGTCAGATGGCCGCGCGGGTCGGCGGCCGTGCCGTCGGGGAGCGCCTGCCAGCGCAGCCACGCCTCCTGTACGGCGTCGTCGGCGTCCGCGACCGTTCCGGTGATCCGGTAGGCGACGGCCCAGATCCGGCCCCGGTTCGCCTCGAAGTCGGCGAGGTGCGCCATGTCGTGATCCTCTCCCGGAGGTCCGGCAGTTCCGAGAGTGGGACGAAACGGCGGGGCGGAGTGTGACAGCCACCGGCCGGTGCGGCCGGGAGGCCCGGTCAGCGGTGCTTGCGCTTCTTCGCGGTCTTTCGCGCGGCCGGGTTGCCGGTGCGGCTCGTACGGCGGCGTTCCCAGCGCTTGCGCGCCAGCTCGTACTCGGTGCGGCGCAGCTTCTCGCCGGGGGCCTCGGTGAGGGCGCGGAAGAAGTACGCGAGCAGGATGCCGACGAAGCCGATCATGAGGATGCTCTGCGAGGAGCGCTCGGCGGCGGTGTCGGGGGCGGGCGCGGGGCGCTTCTGGAAGCGGCCCCAGGTGCGACGGAAGGCCAGGGCGCTGCAGACCGCGAAGGAGATGACGATCAGGAAGGTGACCAGCGAGCCGACGTCGGCGATGGCGATGCCCTGGTAGGCGAAGCGCAGCACCAAGCAGCCGGCCGCCGCCGCGAGCAGGGCGCCCAGGGCGACCGCGGCGCGGCGCGGGCCGTAGAGACCGTCGTGGTGCAGCCAGGTCGTGCCGAAGAACCGGATCGGCTCGGGCATCGGGCCGATGTCGGAGTCGGGGCCGGGGCCGGGGCCGGGGCCGGGGCCGGGGCCGGGGCCGGGGCCGCCGGGCGTACCGGACTCGGTGTCGAGGCTTCGTCCGACGTCGGGATCGACATCGGGGCCGACGGCGGGGACGGACCGCTGCGCATCGCTCATGCCATCGATTATCGCGGGTGGCCGGGTGCCGTCGGTACCTCGGCGGGCGTGGGACGCGAACGGCGGCCGGCGGCCGGTCCTGAGGACCCGCTGCCGGCCGCCGCCGATGAGCATGTGCCGGCCGAACCACCGGCCGGGTTGTCGGCCGAGCGATCCGCCAGGCGGTCCGCCTGATCCGCCAGGCGGTCCGCCGAGTTGTCAGCCGAGCTGGCTGATGTCGCGCACCGCGCCCTTGTCCGCGCTGGTCGTCATGGCCGCGTACGCCTTCAGGGCCAGCGAGACCTTGCGCTCGCGGTTCTTCGGCTTGTACGTGCCGCCGAGCGCCGCGCGGCGGGCGGCCAGCTCCTCTTCGCTCACCTTGAGCTCGATCGAGCGGCCGGGGATGTCGATGCGGATCAGGTCGCCCTCCTCGACGAGCGCGATAGCGCCGCCGGCCGCCGCCTCCGGGGAGCAGTGGCCGATGGAGAGGCCCGAGGTGCCGCCGGAGAAACGGCCGTCGGTGATCAGCGCGCACGCCTTGCCGAGACCGCGGCCCTTGAGGAAGGAGGTCGGGTAGAGCATCTCCTGCATGCCGGGGCCGCCCTTGGGGCCCTCGTAACGGATGACGATGACGTCACCCTCCTTGACCCGCTTGGTCAGGATCGCGTCGACGGCGTCCTCCTGGGACTCGCAGACCAGGGCCGGACCCTCGAAGGTCCAGATCGACTCGTCGACGCCGGCGGTCTTCACGACACAGCCGTCCTCGGCGATGTTGCCGTACAGGATCGCGAGGCCGCCCTCGACCGAGTAGGCGTGCTCGATGTCGCGGATGCAGCCGTTGGCGGCGTCCGTGTCGAGGGTGTCCCAGCGCTCGGACTGCGAGAAGGCGGTGGCCGAGCGGACGCAGCCGGGGGCCGCGTGGAACATCTCGACGGCCTCGGGGGACGGGGAGCCGCCGCGGATGTCCCAGTTCTTCAGCCACTCGGCGAGCGAGTCGGTGTGCACGGAGTGCACGTCCTCGTTGAGCATGCCGCCGCGGTACAGCTCGCCGAGGATCGCGGGGATGCCGCCGGCGCGGTGCACGTCCTCCATGTAGTACACGCCGTTGGGCGCGACCTTGGACAGACAGGGCAGCTTGCGGGACAGCTCGTCGATGACCTTCATGTCGAAGTCCAGCTCGGCCTCCTGCGCGGCGGCGAGCAGGTGCAGGATCGTGTTGGTCGAGCCGCCCATGGCGATGTCGAGGGCCACGGCGTTCTCGAAGGCCGCGCGGGTGGCGATGTTGCGCGGCAGGACCGACTCGTCGTCCTGGTCGTAGTAGCGCTTGGTGATCTCGACGACCGCGCGGCCCGCGTTCTCGTACAGCTCCTTGCGGGCCGTGTGGGTCGCGAGGATCGAGCCGTTGCCCGGCAGCGCCAGGCCGATGACCTCGGCGAGGCAGTTCATCGAGTTGGCGGTGAACATGCCGGAGCAGGAGCCGCAGGTCGGGCAGGCGTTCTGCTCGATACGCAGGATGTCCTCGTCCGAGACGTCCTCGTTGACCGCGTCGGAGATCGCGTTGACCAGGTCGAGCTTGCGGACCGTGCCGTCCACCAGGGTGGCCTGGCCGGCTTCCATCGGGCCGCCGGAGACGAAGACGACCGGGATGTTGAGGCGCATCGCGGCCATCAGCATGCCGGGGGTGATCTTGTCGCAGTTCGAGATGCAGATCAGCGCGTCGGCGCAGTGCGCCTCGACCATGTACTCGACGGAGTCGGCGATCAGGTCGCGGGACGGGAGGCTGTAGAGCATCCCGCCGTGGCCCATGGCGATGCCGTCGTCGACCGCGATGGTGTTGAACTCGCGCGGGATGCCGCCGGCCGCGTGGATCGCCGCGGAGACGATCCGGCCGACCGGCTGGAGGTGGGTGTGCCCCGGCACGAACTCGGTGAAGCTGTTGGCCACCGCGATGATCGGCTTGCCGAAGTCCTCGCGCGCTACACCCGAGGCCTGCATAAGGGCACGGGCGCCCGCCATGTTGCGGCCGTGGGTGACGGTGCGGGACCTCAGGTCGGGCATGGGGCTCACTCCCATTGATCAACGATTGGTTTGAACAACGATGGTTTGAACGGGGTCGCCGGTCGGCCGGTCCGGACCTGTGGTCCGGGCGGCTACCCCAACAGTACGTTCAGTGGGTTTTCGAATCCTGGAAGCCTACGCCTCGGATCCACGATCTGGACAGCTTGTCCGGAATGCGGGATGCGGGGACCGGGATGCGGGCTCGGGATCGTGAAGGCGGGGGTGGTGCGGGGTGCGCTGCTCCGGGCGGGCAGTCGCCCGCGCTGCGGATCAGCGCTCCGTGAGATACCGCTGCAAGGTCGGGGCCACCATCTCGATGATCTCCTCGATGTCCACCGACGCCAGCGGCTCGACCCGCAGCACATAGCGCAGGATCGCGACGCCGATCATCTGCGAGGCGGCCAGCTCCGCCCGGAACTTCGGGTTCGGCACCTCCAGGTCGGCGGCCACCTGACTCAGCATCCGGCGCAGCACGAACCCGCGGAGCACCGCCGCGGCCGTCTCGTGCGTCAGCGCTGAGCGGATGACGGCCAGCAGCGGGGCCCGGGTGACCGGGTTCTCCCAGATGCCGAAGAAATAGCGCGCGAGCCGCTCGCCCGCGCCGTCGGGACCGGCGGCCATCACGTCCGCGGCCTTCAGCGCCGGCTCGAAGGACACCTCGATGGCGGCGGCGAAGATCTGTTCCTTCGTGCCGAAGTAGTGGTGCACCAGCGCCGGATCGACGTCGGCCGATTTCGCGATGCCGCGGATGGACGTCTTGTCGTAGCCGCGCGCCGCGAACTCGGCGCGCGCCGCGAGCAGGATGCGCTCGCGCGCGCCGGGGCCCTCGTCGGCGGCGCGCGCGGCGGAGGAGGGCCTGCCGCGCTTGCGCGGGGGCGTGTGGTCGGGGGCGTCCCCGCTCTTGCGCGGGGGCGTGCGGTCCGGGGCTTCGGTCGCGGCGGGGTCCCCCGGGGCGTTCCGGGGCTCCGGGCTCGCGTCGTGACGCGTGTTGGTCGGGCTCGCGTCCCGGCCCACGTCCCGGCTCGCGCCCGAGCCCGCCTTCGGGCTCACGTCCGGCGTCATGTGCGGGGCGCCCGGGTCGAGGACGGCGAGGGAGAGGAGGAGGACGGCGAGGTCGGTGAGGCGGACGACGTCGAAGACGCCAAGTGCAGCCGGGTGAAGGCCAGCGCCTCCGCGAGGTCGGCCTCACGTTCGGCGGCGGACATCGCACGACGGGTATTGACCTCGACCACCACATGGCCGGTGAAGCCGCTGCCCGCGAGCCGCTCCAGCAGCTCCGCGCAGGGCTGGCTGCCGCGGCCGGGCACCAGGTGCTCGTCCTTGGCGGAGCCGCTGCCGTCGGCGAGGTGGACGTGCGCGAGCCGGTCGCCCATCCGGTCCACCATGTGCAGCGCTTCATTGCGGGCCGTCGAGGTGTGCGAGAGGTCCACCGTGAAGTGCCGGTAGTCCTCCTTGGTCGGGTCCCAGTCCGGCGCGTACGCGAGCATCTCGCGGTCGCGGTAGCGCCACGGGTACATGTTCTCGACGGCGAACTTCACATCCGTCTCGTCCGACATCCGCCAGATCCCGCGCACGAAGTCGCGGGCGTACGAGCGCTGCCAGCGGAACGGCGGGTGCACCACGACCGTGGACGCGCCCAGCCTCTCGGCCGCCGACTTCGCGCGTTGCAGCTTGACCCACGGGTCGGTGGACCACACACGCTGCGTGATCAGCAGACACGGCGCGTGGACCGCCAGGATCGGCACCCCGTGGTAATCCGACAGCCGGCGCAGCGACTCGACGTCCTGGCTGACGGGGTCGGTCCAGACCATGACCTCGACGCCGTCATAGCCCAGGCGCGCGGCGATCTCGAAGGCCGTCGCCGTCGACTCCGGGTAAACGGACGCCGTGGACAGGGCGACCTTCGCGTCCGGGATGCGCACGACTGGTTCTGCCACGAAGGACAGCGTACGGCGGTCGGTCAAGACGACGGCAAGTGGTCCAGCCGACGCAGGATGACGCCCTCGCGCAGCGCCCACGGGCAGATCTCCAGCTCCGCCACCCCGAAGAGGTCCATCGCGGCCTCGGCCACCAGCGCCCCCGCGAGCAATTGGTGCGCCCGGCCCTCCGAGACGCCCGGCAGCCCGGCGCACTCCTCGGCCGTCATCCCGGCCAGCCGCGGCACCCACTCCTCCAGCGAGGCCCGGCTGAGCGAGCGCCGGATGTATATCCCCTCGGTGGAGCGGGCCGCGCCCGCGATCCGCGCCAGCTGCTTGAAGGTCTTGGAGGTGCCGACGACGTGGTCCGGGCGGCCCAAGCGGCTGAACTCGCTGACCGTACGGGCGATTTCGGCCCGTACGTGCCGCCGCAGCGCCCGTACCTCCTCCGCGCTCGGCGGGTCGCCGGGCAGCCAGGACGAGGCGAGCCGGCCCGCGCCGAGCGGCAGCGAGACCGCCGCGTCCGGCTTCTCGTCGAGCCCGTACGCCACCTCCAGCGAGCCGCCGCCGATGTCGAGGACCAGCAGCCTGCCCGCCGACCAGCCGAACCAGCGCCGGGCGGCCAGGAAGGTGAGCCGCGCCTCCTCCTCGCCGGTCAGCACGATCAGCTTTACGCCGGTCTCGGTCTCGACCCGGGCCAGCACCCGGTCCGCGTTGCTCGCCTCGCGGACCGCGGAGGTGGCGAACGGGAGGAGATCCTCGACACCCTTGTCCTCGGCGGCCTGGAGTGCCTCGCGGACGGTGCCGACGAGCCGGTCCATGCCTTCGTCGCTGATCGCCCCGTCCTCGTCGAGCAGCTCGGCCAGCCGCAGTTCAGCCTTGTGGGAGTAGGCGGGCAGCGGGCGCGCACCGGGGTGCGCGTCCACCACCAGCAGATGCACCGTATTCGAACCCACATCGAGGACACCGAGTCTCATGGGCCGCAACGCTACTGCGGCCCGCGCGGCGGCCCGTCCCCGGCCGCCCCCGCGCCTCGTCGCGCATACGCTGGGGGTGTGGCAAAGACCAAAAAGGCGAAGCAGGACAAAGCACCAAAGTCCCCCAAAAACGCGCAGGCCCTGGACACCCCGCAGAAACCGCGGGAATCGCGGGAATCGCTGCCCCCGATGCGCCAGTCCCCCGACCGCTCGGCCGACGAGGTCGGGCTGGACTTCGCCCGTGCGTGGGTCGAGTTCCCGGACCCCGCCGACGAGGACCAGCTCTTCCGCTGCGACCTGACCTGGCTCACCTCCCGCTGGAGCTGCATCTTCGGCAGCGGCTGCCAGGGCATCCAGGTGGGCCGGGCCGACGACGGCTGCTGCACGCTGGGCGCGCACTTCTCGGACGAGGACGACGAGAAGCGCGTCGCCGCGAGCATGGCCCGGCTCACCCCGGACATCTGGCAGTTCCACGACGTGGGCACCACGACCGGCTGGGTGCAGGTGGACGACGACGGCGAGCGCCAGACCCGCCGCTACGACGGCTCGTGCATCTTCCAGAACCGGCCGGGCTTCAAGGGCGGCGCGGGCTGCTCCCTGCACATCCTGGCGCTCGGCGAGAAACGCGAGCCGCTGGAGACCAAGCCGGACGTCTGCTGGCAGCTTCCGGTCCGCCGCACCTACGACTGGGTGGACCGGCCCGACGACACCCAGGTGCTGGTCGTCTCGATCGGCGAGTACGACCGGCGCGGCTGGGGCCCGGGCGGCGCCGACCTGCACTGGTGGTGCACCTCGGCGACCTCCGCGCACGGCGCGGGCGACCCGGTGTACGTCTCGTACGGGCCGGAGCTCAAGGAGCTGATGGGCGTGCCCGGGTACGAGCGGCTGGTCGAGCTGTGCGAGCAGCGGCTGGCTTCGCTGCTCCCGATGGCGCCGCATCCGGCGGATCCTGGGGTCAGCTGATCGGCTTGATTCGGAGCGGCCGATTTCGGAGCGGCTTGGTCCGGAACGGCCTGGTCCGGAACGGCCGATCCTGCTGGTTCTGCTGGGTGCCCGCCCCCGCCCTCAGCCCGACGGGCTACCGGTGGCCGACGGTGTCGGCTCCGGCCCGGTCGGGGTCGGCGTCGGGGTCGGAGTCGGGTCTGTGGGGGTCGGTGTGGGCGTCGGCGCCGGGCCCTCGCCCTCCATCGAGACGACCGTGCCGGACGGGCCGATCGTGATCCGCGCCGCCCAGTGGCCCTCGGGCTCCCGTTCGTGATCCACCACGACCGTGATCGACACGCTCTCTCCGGGGTTGAGCACCCCCGAGGTCAGGCTCAGCTGGAGCCAGGCCGCCTCCGCGGTCGCCGACCACTCGACGGGTGAGCCGCCCGACGCGGTCAGTGTGATGACCGTCGCGTCGCCGCTCGGCTGCGCGTCGACCGTGAGCCGCCCCGGGCCGTGCTGAGCGGGGTCGGGGCTGCCGGACCCCGGGCCGTGTTGTCCGGAGCCCTGCCCCGGATGGCCCGTGCCAGGACGGCCGCCCGGAGCTTCCCGCTGCCCGTGCTCACCACCGGCTCCGCTGCCGCCACTGCCGCCGGAGCCGAGCCACTCCGCGCCGCCCTGCCCGCTCCGCCCGCCGCCGGGGGCCGGCCGGGGCCGCCCGTCCGCGCCGATCACCTCGACCGATACGTCCGGCGTCCGGCTCCCCGGCGCGAAGCGGGAGCCGGAGGTCGTCCCGCCGTCGCCCGCGCTCCGGTACGGATCGTAGGAACGGCCGCCGGGGCCGTCGTCGGCCTCGGCCGTCACCGACGCCGCGTACCGGCGCGGCCAGGACCGTAGCGACCACGGTCGTCGTCAGCGCGCGGCTGCGCAGCCGCCGACGGCGGGCCGCGTGGTCCTTGGGGTCCAGCGGGAAGCCGCTGCGGTCGAATCGCGGCGCGGCGGCGGCCGTACGCCCCGGGGCGCCCGTACGCCCCGTACGGGCGGCGCGGCCCGTACGACCGCCGCCGCCGCCGCGCAGCAGTTGCAGCATCGCGGCGTGCGCGGCGGCGCGGGGGGCGACCAGTACGGGCAGCGCGCACGCGGTCGTGGCGGCGCCCGGCCAGGGGCTGCCCGCCATGGCGCGCTCGGCCGTGCGGCGGCAGTCCCGGCAGTCGTCCACATGCGCGACGAGCTCGCGGCACAGCGCTGTGCCCAGCAGCACCTGACTGTCGCCGGCCAGCCGGGCGACGAAGGGGCAGCTGCCCCGGTCGACGACGGCGAGCGCGGCGCGGGTCCGCTCGACCTCGCAGGCCGCACCCGACAGCAGCAGCCTGGCCCCGTCGGGCGGCATGCCGAGGACGGTGGCGACTTCGTGCGGCGGCAGCTGGTGGCGGACGGCCAGTTCGAGGGCTTCGCGCTGCTCGGGGGTGGTGCCGGCCGCCTCCGGCCAGGCGAGCAGGGCGAGTTCGGCGCGGCGCTGCGCGAGGACGGCGTCGGGCAGCGTGTCCGTGGACGCCGGGGCCGTGGATGGGGCCGGGAAGCGGTCCGGGAGGGGGTTCCGGTCGCACCGCTGCTCGGCGAGGCGGCGCAGGCAGACCCAGCGGGCCAGCGCGTACAGCCAGGGCCGGCGCAGCCCGGCGTCGGCGGGGCGGCGGCCGTGCTGCCGCTCGGCGAGGGCGAGCACCTCGCCGAGGGCGCCGGTCGCGGCGTCGTGCTCGCAGAGCACGGAGAGGCAGTAGGTGAACAGCCCGTCCAGATGCGGTTCGTAGTGCGCCGGGGGCTGCTGCGGGCGCGGCCATGGCAGAACCGCCGGACCCGGACCGGGCGCGACGGGGGCCGCGCGGTGCGCGCCGGTGGTGTGCGTGGGGTGTTCGGGCCTGCTGCTCATTACTTGGCGACGGTAAGCGGATGATGACGGCCTTTCCCCGCCTCTTCGGCTGCATTAACCCGTACGGGTGACGATCTCCCTCAAAAGAGGACAGGAACCTCACGTTCCGTGGCTCCTGGGCCCGCTCCCGCCCTCGCCCTGCCCCTCGCCCTGCCCCTCGCCCTGCCCCTCGTCCCGCCCCTCGTCCGGTCCTCCGTCCGCCCCCGTCGGCCCGCCGTCCGACCCTCCTCCCGGCCCCGCCCGGCCACCCGCCCGCCGTCCGCCGGGACCGGCGATGGTCGGGCGATGTCGGACCACACCCGTACGGTGAGCGAATGGCTGCCCGTACCTCGCGTTCATCCGCCAAGGACCGTCCCTCCTACCGCTGCACCGAGTGCGGTTGGACGACGGTCAAGTGGCTCGGCCGCTGCCCCGAGTGCCAGGCGTGGGGGACGGTCGAGGAGGTCGGCGCGGCGGCGGGCGGCGGGCTGCGGACGACCGCGGCCGGCCGGGTCACCACGGCCGCGATCCCGATCGCGCAGGTGGACAGCAGGCAGGCCACCGCGCGCAGTTCGGGCGTGGCCGAGCTGGACCGGGTGCTCGGCGGCGGGCTGATCCCCGGCGCCGTGATACTGCTGGCGGGCGAGCCGGGCGTCGGCAAGTCCACGCTGCTGCTGGACGTCGCGGCGAAGGCCTCCAGCGACGAGTTCCGCACCCTCTACGTCACCGGCGAGGAGTCGGCCGGGCAGGTGCGGCTGCGCGCGGACCGGATCGGGGCGCTCAGCGACCATCTCTACCTGGCCGCCGAGACGGACCTGTCGGCCGTCCTGGCCCATCTGGACGCCGTCAAGCCCTCGCTGGTGATCGTGGACTCCGTGCAGACCGTCGCCTCGCCCGAGATCGAGGGCGCGCCGGGCGGCATGGCGCAGGTCAGAGAGGTCGCGAGCGCGCTGATCCGGGCCTCGAAGGACCGCGGGATGTCCACCATCCTGGTCGGCCACGTCACCAAGGAGGGCGCCATCGCGGGCCCCCGGCTGCTGGAACACCTGGTCGACGTCGTGCTGCACTTCGAGGGCGACCGGCACGCCCGGCTGCGGCTGGTGCGCGGCGTGAAGAACCGCTACGGGGCGACCGACGAGGTCGGCTGCTTCGAGCTGCACGACGAGGGCATCACCGGCCTCACCGACCCGTCCGGCCTCTTCCTGACCCGCCGCGAGCAGCCTGTCCCGGGCACCTGTCTGACGGTGACCCTGGAGGGCCGCCGCCCGCTGGTCGCCGAGATCCAGGGGCTGACCGTCGACTCGCAGATCCCCTCCCCCCGGCGCACCACCTCGGGGCTGGAGACCTCGCGGGTCTCGATGATGCTGGCGGTGCTGGAGCAGCGCGGCCGGATCAGCGCGATCGGCAAACGGGACATCTACACCGCCACGGTCGGCGGGGTGCGGCTCACCGAGCCCGCCGCCGACCTGGCCATCGCGCTCGCGCTGGCCAGCGCGGCGAGCGACACTCCGCTGCCCAACAATCTGGTGGCGATCGGCGAAGTGGGCCTCGCGGGCGAGGTCAGACGGGTTACGGGAGTGCAGCGGCGGCTGGCCGAAGCGGCCCGGCTCGGTTTCACGCACGCCCTGGTTCCCCCCGACCCCGGGCGGGTGCCGGCGGGCATGAAGGTGCTGGAGGTGGCCGACATGGGAGACGCTTTGCGGGTGCTTCCCAAGCGGGTCGGCCGGGAGGCCCCACCCGAAGGGGGACAGCGCCGGTAGACTTTGCCCTGGTCTCGCCTGTACGTACGCACGAACAAGCACGACAGGGCGACTGCGGGATCGTTCAGACCCGCGACCCGTACAGACTTTGCGACCGGAGGAGTGCAGTGGCAGCCAACGACCGGGCAGCAGCCCCCGGCAAGTCCGGCGGTAGCTCCGGTACCGATGCCCTGATGCGTGCCTCACTGAGCGCGGTCGCGCCCGGTACGGCATTGCGTGACGGCCTGGAGCGCATCCTCCGCGGCAACACCGGCGGGCTCATCGTCCTGGGCATGGACAGGATCGTCGAGTCGCTGTGCACCGGCGGCTTCATCCTCGATGTGGAGTTCACCGCCACCCGGCTGCGCGAACTGTGCAAGCTGGACGGCGCGCTGATCCTCGACAAGGACATGACCAAAATTCTGCGGGCCGGCGTCCAGCTGGTCCCCGACTCGAACATCCACACCGAGGAGACCGGTACCCGGCACCGAACCGCGGACCGGGTGAGCCGTCAGGTCGGCTACCCCATCGTGTCCGTCAGCCAGTCGATGCGGCTGATCGCGCTGTACGTGGACGGTCAGCGCCGGGTCCTGGAGGACTCGGCCGCGATCCTCTCCCGTGCCAACCAGGCCCTCGCGACCCTGGAGCGCTACAAGCTCCGGCTCGACGAGGTCGCGGGCACCCTGTCCGCCCTGGAGATCGAGGACCTGGTCACGGTCCGCGATGTCACCGCGGTCTCCCAGCGGCTCGAAATGGTGCGCCGCATCGCCACCGAAATCGCCGAATACGTCGTCGAGCTGGGCACCGACGGCCGTCTTCTCTCGCTCCAGCTGGACGAGTTGATCGCGGGCGTCGAGCCGGAGCGCGAGTTGGTCGTCCGCGACTACGTCCCCGAGCCGACGGCCAAGCGCACCCGCACCGTCCCGGAAGCCCTCGCCCAACTGGGCGCGCTGACCCACGCCGAACTGCTCGAACTCCCCAACGTCGCACGGGCCCTGGGCTACAGCGGCTCTCCGGAGACGCTGGACTCCGCGGTCTCCCCGCGCGGCTACCGCCTGCTGGCGAAGGTGCCGCGGCTGCCCAACACCGTCATCGAACGGCTGGTCGAGCACTTCGGCGGCCTGCAGAAGCTGCTCGCGGCGAGCGTCGACGACCTCCAGACGGTCGACGGCGTCGGCGAGGCGCGGGCCCGGTCCGTACGGGAGGGACTGTCCCGGCTCGCCGAGTCCTCGATCCTCGAACGGTACGTCTGAGGACCGGCGGCGCGGCGTTACGCGCATACGCCCGCGGCCCGGCTCAGGAGTCCTGAGCCGGGCCGCGGGCGTATGCGCTGGTGGGGGCGGGACGCGCCGGTGTCGCCAGTCCTTGGGCGGTCCTTGGGCGGTCCTTGGGCGGTCCCGCGTCAGTCCTGCGTCAGTCCTTGGTGAGGACGAAGGACACCTGGGCCGTGGCCAGACCGGCGATCTTCACCTCGACCAGGTACGTACCCGCCTTCGCCGAACCGCCGGACGGCGTCGCGCAGTCCGCCGCGCTCGGCCTGCGGTCCCACTCGACCGTCTGCGTGGACTCGCTCTTGGCGGACACCTGCCGCAGGGCCGCGCGCTTGTTCGCCGGGCAGTCGTCGGACGCCCAGATCTTGTCGTCGTCCTTGGTGTTCGTGATGGTGAGCACGGCCGCGGTCCGCCCGAAGTCCACCTTGCAGGCGGACGGGCCGGAGTTCTTCACCGTCAGCTCGAACTTCGGCTTCTGGCCGGGCTCGTAGGAGTTCTCGACGCTGCGCAGCTTCAGCCGCACATCGCCTGACGCACAGTCGGGCAGGCTCGAACCGGCCGGAACGGTATCCCCGTTGCCGCCACCGGAGCCGCCGGAGCCGCCTGAGCCGCCGCCGGAACCACCGGAGCCACTGCCGCCGCCAGAACCACCGTCGCCGGCACCCCCGGAGCCGCCTCCGGACCCGCTTCCCGCACCGCTGCCGGAAGCGCCGCCGTCGCCGCCGGTGCCGTCGCCGCCGCCCGAGTCGTCGCGCCCGCCGGGCCGTTCACTGATGGCGGGGCCGGACGAGGACGGACCGGGGGTGATGGAAGGGGCGGGGCCCTTGCCGTCGTGGCCCTTGCCGTCGCCGCCGCCACCGCCGCCCATGGTGACCGCCCAGAGGATCAGCAGCGCGAGCAGTGTGAACAGGGACAGCGCAACCGCCCTCCGTCGCCAGTAGATGGAGGAGGGAAGCGGCCCGATCGGATTGCGCAGAGATCCCACGCGGAAACTGTACGAGAGATCCGCGCCGGGACCGGCCAGTACCCGCCGTACGAAGCACCTACTTTTCTCATCATCGGTCCGGAAGCACCCCGCGGAGCCTCACTTTCGCCGAATACGGTCCCCCCGGTCGCCCCGTGTGGCGGACGCGTGACCCTTTGTACCGTCGCCGTACCGTCGCCGAGTCCCGTCACGGCGTCCCCATCCATGTCAGGATCGGGGGTGCCATGACTGCGACCACACCCAGCGCTCCGGCTGCCCCCACCGCACCTGCCGCCGCCGCCTCCCCCAGCGCCCTGCACACTCCCGTCAACGCCTGGTTCGAGACACACGCCCGCGACCTCCCCTGGCGCCGCCCCGAAGCGGGCCCCTGGGGTGTGATGGTCAGCGAGTTCATGCTCCAGCAGACCCCGGTCAGCCGGGTACTGCCCATCTACGAACAGTGGCTGGCCCGCTGGCCGCGCCCCGCCGACCTGGCCGCCGAGCCGCCCGGCGAAGCGGTCCGCGCCTGGGGCCGGCTCGGCTATCCGCGCCGGGCGCTGCGGCTGCACGGCGCGGCGGCGGCGATACAGGAACGGCACGGCGGCGAGGTGCCCCGCGACCACCACCAGTTGCTCGCCCTGCCCGGCGTCGGCGAGTACACCGCGGCGGCCGTCGCCTCGTTCGCCTACGGACAGCGCCACCCGGTGCTCGACACCAATGTGCGCCGGGTCTTCGCCCGCGCGGTCACCGGCGTCCAGTACCCGCCGACCGCCACCACCGCCGCCGAGCGCCGTACCGCCCGCGAACTGCTGCCCGACGACGAGCCGACCGCGGCCCGCTGGGCGGCGGCCACGATGGAGCTCGGCGCGCTGGTCTGCACGGCCCGCGCGCCCGACTGCGCGCACTGCCCGATCGCGGGCCAGTGCGGCTGGCGGCTGGCCGGCTCCCCCGCGCACGCCGGGCCGCCGCGCCGCGGCCAGACCTACGCGGGCACCGACCGCCAGGTCCGCGGCAAACTCCTCGCCGTACTGCGCGACGCGCTGACGCCCGTAGGACAGGTCGCGCTCGACGCGGTGTGGGACGAGCCGGTGCAGCGTGCACGCGCGCTGGACGGGCTGGTGGCCGACGGGCTCGTCGAACCGCTCGCGGACGGGGTGTACCGGTTGCCGGGCGGCTAGCGCGGCGACGGCGGACCGGTGCCGGCCGGTGCCAGCCGGCGCCGGCCGGTGGACGGCGTCCTCGAACGCCGCCAGGCTGACTCTTTGTCCGCCGCGAGTATGACCCGCAGCCCCTCCCCATCCGCCCAAGGGATGACCCCCGAGGGGCTGTTACACAATCTACGGATACCCGTGCATCCGCTGTGCGTCCGCTGCGCACAGTGTCGCAACACCTCCTCCTTAACGTTCTCAACGTGCCGGGATGACCACCGGCGCAACGTGGGGAACGTACGGGAAACGGAGATTTCGAGATGGCTACCAGCGGGTGCGCAGCGGGCGAAGTGCTGAAGTTCGAGGACTATGTGCGGGCACGCCAGGACGCGCTGCTGCGCAGCGCCCGCCGCCTCGTGCCCGATCCGGTCGACGCCCAGGATCTGCTGCAGACCGCGCTGGTCCGCACCTACGGCCGCTGGGACGGGATAGCCGACAAGTCCCTCGCGGACGCCTACCTGCGCCGGGTCATGATCAACACCCGTACGGAGTGGTGGCGCGCCCGCAAGCTCGACGAGGTGCCGACCGAGCAGCTCCCGGACGCGAGCATCGACGACGGCACCGAGCAGCGCGCCGACCGCGCGCTGCTCATCGACATACTTTCGGTGCTCGCGCCCAAGCAGCGCAGCGTCGTCGTGCTGCGACACTGGGAGCAGATGAGTACGGAAGAGACCGCCACGGCGCTGGGCATGTCCACCGGCACCGTCAAGAGCACCCTGCACCGGGCGCTGTCCCGGCTGCGCGAGGAGCTGTTGAGCCGCGATCTCGACGCCCGGATGCTGGAACGTACGGAGCGGGAGCGGTGCGCGGCCTGACCAGGACCGGGTTGCCGAGAGGCAGCGGAATCAGCAGAGGCAGTACGGCCGTCGCGGGTCTCGCGGCGGTCGGTTTGCTGCTGTCCATGACCGCCTGCGACACCGGCGGCCAAGGGCTGCGCAAGGAGGGCCCGGCGAAGTCCGAGTCGGTGAAACGGGCGACGCCCACGCCGGAGTCCGCGGCCACGCCGTCGCCCAGCGGCTCCCCGTCGGCCGCCGAAGTCGACGCGGTCGCGCTGCTCAAGGCGGACCCGAAGGTCAGCGCGCACATCAAGCGGGCGCTGGCCAAGCCGTGCCAGGGCGAGGACTACCCGGTCGACGTGAGCTACGGCGACCTGACCGGCGGCACCGCGGACGACCTCGTGGTCAACGTCCTGACCTGCGCCGATGACATCGGGGCCGGCTCCTACGCGTACCGCAGGCAGGCCGGTCGCTACCGGAACGTCTTCACCTCCGAGCAGGCGCCGGTCTACGCGGAGATCAACCGGGGCGAGCTGCTCGTCACCCAGCAGGTGTACGGCGAGGGCGACCCCGTGTGCTGCCCGTCCGGCGAGGACGTGATCCTGTACCGGTGGGCGGACCACGCCTTCGCCGAGCAGAGCCGCACCCACACCGACTACAGCAAGTCCGGGGACGGCAGCCTGCCGTCCGACGGGGACAACGGGACCGTCGAGGACAACGGCGACACCGACAGCACCGACAGCACGGAGGACTGAGACAACCAGATGGCCGAGACCCACGTGCTCTTCGTCGAGGACGACGACGTCATCCGCGAGGCGACGCAGCTCGCGCTGGAGCGCGACGGCTTCGTGGTGACCGCGGTGCCGGACGGCCTCGCGGGCCTGGAGGCGTTCCGCGCCGACCAGCCCGACATCGCGCTGCTCGACGTGATGGTGCCGGGGCTGGACGGGGTGAGCCTGTGCCGCCGCATCCGCGACGAGTCCACCGTCCCGGTGATCATGCTGTCGGCCCGCGCCGACTCGATCGACGTCGTGCTCGGCCTGGAGGCCGGCGCCGACGACTATGTGACCAAGCCCTTCGACGGCGCGGTGCTGGTGGCCCGCATCCGGGCCGTGCTGCGCCGCTTCGGGCACGCGAGCGGCCCCAACGGCAACCGCGACTCCCCGGCGGCCGGCGCCGAGGCCGACGACTTCGGCGGCCTGCTGCGCTTCGGCGACCTGGAGGTCGACACGGACGGCATGGAGGTCCGCAAAGGCGGCGTGCCCGTGGCGCTGACCCCGACCGAGATGCGGCTGCTGCTGGAATTCTCCGCCGCGCCCGGCACGGTGCTCTCACGGGACCGGCTGCTGGAGCGGGTCTGGGACTACGGCTGGGGCGGTGACACCCGCGTCGTGGACGTCCATGTGCAGCGGCTGCGCGGCAAGATCGGCACGGACAGGATCGACACGGTCCGCGGCTTCGGCTACAAGTTGAGGGGCTGACGGTGGCGTCCGCGCGGCCCCCGCTGGTCGGCACCCGATGAGGCTCGCGCTCCGCACCGGTCTGCGCTGGAAGCTCAGCGCCGCCATCGCGCTGGTCGGCGCGCTGGTGGCGATCGCGCTGACCCTGGTCGTGCACAACGCCGCACGCCTGTCGATGCTGGACAACAGCCGGGACGTGCAGGACGAACGCGTGCAGTTCGCGAAGCGGTTCTACGACTCCACCGGACGGCTCCAGTTCGACGCGAAACTCGACGACCCGGCACTGCCCAAGCAGCTCAAGGACGCCTCCGACAACGGGCTGCGCGCCACCTACCTCCAGGAGCCGAAGTCCGGCAAGGGCGAGCCGGAGGTCTGGGCCTCGGTCCCGCTGCACGACGGCAAGGTGCTGTCGCTGCACACCACCTTCTCCGACCGCTTCGCCGTGCTCGCCGGCCTCGACCGGTCCCTGGTCGTCGACTCGATCGCGGTGGTCGTCGGCGGCTGCGCGCTCGGCGTGCTCATCGGCGGACAGCTCTCACGACGGCTGCGCAAGGCCGCCGCCGCGGCCGGGAAGCTCGCCGAGGGCGATACCGGGGTCCGCGTACGGGAAGCGGTGGGCGGCCGGATACGCGACGAGACGGACGAGCTGGCCCGCGCCATCGACGCGATGGCCGACGCGCTGCAACTGCGCCTGGAGGCCGAGCGCCGGGTGACCGCCGACATCGCGCACGAGCTGCGCACGCCGGTGACCGGGCTGCTCACGGCGGCGGAGCTGCTGCCGCCGGGCCGCCCCACGGAGCTCGTACGGGACCGGGCGCAGGCGCTGCGCACCCTCGTCGAGGACGTCCTCGAAGTCGCCCGGCTGGACGGCTACGCGGAGCGCGCCGAGCTCCAGGAGGTCGCGCTCGGCGAGTTCGTGTCCCGCCGGGTGAAGCTGCTGGACTCGCACGCGAGCATCCAGGTCCTGCGGGGCGCGTATGTGCACACCGACCCGCGCCGCCTCGAACGCATCCTCGGCAACCTGCTGGCCAACGCCGCCCGGCACGGCAGCGCGCCGGTCGAGGTCACCGTCGAGAACCGGGTGATCCGGGTGCGCGACCACGGCCCCGGCTTCCCCGAGGCGCTGCTGCGCGAGGGACCCAGCCGCTTCCGTACGGGCAGCAGCGACCGGGCCGGCCGGGGCCACGGCCTGGGCCTGACCATCGCGGCGGGCCAGGCACGGGTGCTGGGCGCGCGGCTCACCTTCCGCAACGTCGCTCCCGAGCAGGATGACGGTACGGGGGCGATCGCCGTCCTGTGGCTCCCGGAGTCGGCCCCTACAGATACGGGGAGCTATCCGGTCATCGCACCGCCGGAGCACCACCGGGACTAGGAGTGCTGTGACGGCCCAAGCTGTCCTCAAGCTCCCCCAGACTCCGTCCGGGAGGTGCCCCCAACAGGCTAAATTTAGCCCGTCCGGCGATTGAGGACAGCCGCCCACCGGGCATCTGATTCAGACGCGCTCGCCGACCGTCTTCCGGCCGTCGGCCACCCCTGCCGCTTCAAGACCGGCATCAGCCACCGCGCCCGCATCGGGGCCGCCCGGCTTCTCGGCCACCCCCCGCAGCGGAACCTCCTTGATGAACCACGCCGCTGCGAAGCCCAGCACGCTGACCGCCGCCGCCAGGACGAACCCCTGGTGCGTACCGCTGGCGACCGCGTGTTCATACACGTCACGCACCGCGACCGGCAGCTTCTTCAGTGACGCCGCGTCGAGCTGCGCCGAACCCGCCGTCGCGCCGGAGGCCGCCGCGCCGCCGCGCTCCGTCATGACCTCCTGCACCCGGGTGGTGAACATCGCGCCCATGATCGCGACGCCGAAGGAGCTGCCCAGGGTGCGGAAGAGGGTGGTGGTCGAGGAGGCGACGCCCATGTCCTTCGGTTGGACGCTGTTCTGCGCGATCAGGATCGTGAGCTGCATCAGGAAGCCCATGCCCGCGCCGAGCACGGCCATGTAGACGCCCGAGGTGAAGCGGGTGGTGCCGGTGTCCATCTGGGTCAGCAGGGTCAGCCCGACCGTGCTGAGGGCGGTGCCGATGATGACGAACACCTTGTACTTGCCGGTCCTGGTGGTGAACCGGCCCACGACCAGGGAGACGGCCATCATCGAGAGCAGCATCGGGAGCAGCAGCAGCCCGGAGTTGGTCGCCGAGGCGCCCTGGACGCTCTGCTGGAAGAGCGGCAGGAAGATCATCGCGCCGAACATCACAAAGCCGACGAGGAAGCCGATGACGGTGATGAGCGAGAAGTTCCGGTCGCGGAAGATGCCCAGCGGCAGCACCGGCTCGGCGACCTTCCGCTCGACCTGGAGGAAGGCGAGGGTGGTGACGGCGGACAGCGCGAGCAGGCCCACAGTATCTTCGAGGACCTGGACCGGCCCATCGAGGAGCTGATCGAATGGGCCCAGGGCCAGCCCCGCACCCTGGAGACCAAGCAGGAACTCCTGCGCCGCTACAGCGCCGCGCTCGATGACGCCGCCCCGCTGTTCCGCTTCATGCAGGAGAACCAGGCGACCGTGCGCGACCTGAGCATCGGCAATCGCGTCAAGGAGCGGATGTTCTCGATGCTCGACCTGGTCAGAGAGCCCGACGCGCCCCTGGTCGACCAGGTCCGCTGCGCCAGCGCCCTCTTCACGATGCACGCGGGGCTCTTCGCGCTCCGCGACATGAAAGGCGACCCCGAGGACAAGCGCAAGGCTGTCCTGGAGGTCGCCATGGAACTGGTGGGGACTGCGCACTCCCCGGAGCCGGCCCCGGGAACCCGGCCGTAGCCCGGCTCCTTCCCCGGTCCACCGGACATCCGAGCCCCGGATTTCCCGAGCCCCGGATCGTCCGGCCTCAGACGCCTAAGACGTCTCAGCCATCTCGGCCGTCTCAGCGGTGCCGGTCGTCTCAGTGGTCCCGGTCGTCTCAGACGCCGACGCCGTGGGCCTTCATGAACTTGACCGGCTCGACGCCGGAGCCGTACACGGCGGTCTTACGGGTCTCGAAGTGCAGGTGCGGCCCGGTCGAGTTGCCGGTGCTGCCGGACTTCGCGATGTCCTGGCCGGTCGCGACCTTCTGGCCGACCTTCACGTCGAGCTTCGACAGGTGGCCGTACTGGGTGAACGTGTGACCGTCGTGCTTGATCACGATGTTGTTGCCGTACGCCCCGCCCCAGCCGGCGTCCACGACGGTGCCGCCGTGCGCGGCCTTGACCGAGGTGCCCTCAGGCACGACGAAGTCCTGCCCGCTGTGCTTGTGCGACCAGTGGCTGCCCCCGATGCCGAAGGTCGAGCCGAGGCTGTACTTGTTGACCGGCTTCACCCAGGACTTCACCAGCTCGGCCCGCTTCGAACGGTCCGAGGCGGCCTTCTTGACCGCACGCTCCTTGGCGTCGGCGGCGGCCTTCACCTTGGCGTCGGCGGCCTTCTGCTGGTCACCGGCCTGGTCCCGCAGCGCGCCCGACAGCGAGTGGGCCGAAGCGGCGGAGAGGGCGTCGCTGCTCGTGCTCGTAGAGGTGTCCGCAGCGAGCGCCACCCCGGCACCCAGCGCGACAGAAGCCCCCATACCTGCGGCCACGATGGCGGCGCGGGTGCGCATGCTGCGCCGAGTGGACTTGCTCGCGCCGCGGAACGTGGTGGTGTGCTGCGTCATTCGGTAATACCTCCAGGAAAGAAAGCGGCCCGGCTCCGGACCGATCTGGCTATCCCTTGGTAACCCGCCACAGGAATGGGTACAAGAGGGGCTATTACTAGGCGAAGCCGTAGCGAATGCCCGGGAAATCCCCCTCTCCACAAACCACGGAGACCCGCCCGAATGACCGAATCATCCCGCTTCAAGAGGCACGAAAACGCCCCTTTACACCCCATCCCACCTGCACGTCTCTCCGCCAAACCTCTCCACCGAAAACCGCCCGAATCACCCTCCCCGCACCCCCCGTGCCGAAAGTCCCGCACCCCCACCCCGCGCTCCCCCTATTGCTCCTAGTAGGACTGGAAAGGGCTGTGCGCCATGTCACCGGCACATAAGATCCACTCCCTTTCGGACGGGACTTTCGCATGTCCGTTTCGGGACCAATGGCCCGCTACCCGGCGCTGAACCGGCGCGAGCGCCCCCAAGCGCCTGTGCGCCCCGCACGCACCGCCCTACGCTGAGCGCCATGGACCCCGCAGTGATCGGCGCACGCCTCGCCTCCAGCGCCGTCGCGCCGCTGATAAAGAAGCTCTTCGTGACGGAGGGGCCCGGCGCGGGGATGGTCGACAAGCCGGTCCGCATCTCGGGCCTGGTCTCCTTCAAGGGCGAGAAACGCACCCTCACCGAGAAGGACCTCCACAAGCTCGCCTCCGAGCTGGTGCGGCGCGCCTTACGCTCCGCGGGACCCGAGGAACGGCCGATCCCGGCGGACGAGGAACTGGCCGTCGCCGACGCCCTCGCCCGTACGCTGCACGCCCTCGGCGACCTCGACATGGACGACATCCAGCTCGTCCTCATCGGCCACCAGGCGCTGGCCGGCCGCCTCAGGAGTCTCAGCGGCGCCTGGAACCCCTCCGGCAACCTCTCCGCGGACGCGACCACCCTCTACTCGGGGCTGCTGAACACCGCCTGCCTGCACATCCTGCACTTCTTCACCCAGCGCTCCACCTTCGTCACCCGCACCCTCGTGGAGCAGAGCGGCCGGCTCGGCGACCTGATCGCCAAGATGGACGTCCTGATCGAACGGGTGCCCCGGCAGTCCGCTCAGGACGCCGCCTTCGAGCACCGCTACGCCGAGCACATCGGCCGCAAGCACGGCCGCCTCACCATCTACGGCCTCGACCTCAACCACACCCGCGAATGGCCGCTCGACACCGCGTACCTGACCCTGCGGGCCGACCCCACCGACGGCCTGCAACAAGCAGCGGCCCCCGCCGAGCAGGCCCTCGCGGGCCACCACCGGGTGCTGCTGCGCGGCGTCGCGGGCTCCGGGAAGACCACCCTCGTCCAGTGGCTCGCCGTCTGCGCCGCCCAGCAGGACGTCAACGGCCGGATGGACTACCTCATCGGCCGCGTCCCCTTCGTCATCCCGCTGCGCACCGTCACCCGCAACGGCGGCGACCTCCCCACCCCCGGCGAGTTCCTCGCCGCCGTCGGCTGCCCCGTCGCCGGCGCGCAGCCGCCCGGCTGGGCCGACCAGGTGCTCGCCGCGGGGCGCGGGCTGCTGCTCATCGACGGCATCGACGAGATCCCCGACCAGGACCGCGAACGCACCCGCCGCTGGCTCCGCGACCTGGTCGAAGCGTTCCCCGGCAACCTCTGGCTGGTCACCTCCCGCCCCTCGGCCGTCCGCGAGGACTGGCTCGCCGCCGACGGCTTCACCGAGCTGTCGCTCTCCCCGATGAGCCGCGACGACGTCGCCGCCTTCATCCAGCGCTGGCACACCGCCGCCGACGCCGACCCCTCGTACGAACAGGCCCTGCTCACCGCCGTCCGCACCAAACAGGACCTCGGCAGGCTCGCCACCAACCCGCTGATGTGCGGCCTCATCTGCGCCCTGCACCGCGAGCGGCGCGGCTACCTCCCGCACGGCCGGGCGGAGCTGTACGACGCGGCCCTGTCGATGCTCCTGGAGCGCCGCGACCGCGAACGCGACATGCACACCACCGAGGCCATCCAGCTCACCAAGGAACCGCAGATCCAGCTCCTCCAGAAACTGGCCTACTGGATGATCCGCAACGGCCGCTCCGAGATGGCGCAGCAGGACGCCGTCGAACTCCTCACCAGCGCCCTCCCCTCGATGCCGCACATCGCGGCGCAGGGCAGCCCGCCGGAGATCTTCCGGCACCTGCTGCTGCGCTCGGGCCTGCTGCGCGAGCCCACCCCCGGCTCGGTCGACTTCATCCACCGGACGTTCCAGGACTACCTGGGCGCGAAGGCCGCCGTCGAAGAGCGCGACTTCGACTATCTGATCGCCAACGCGCACCTCGACCAGTGGGCCGACGTCATCCGGCTGGCCGTCGCCCACGCCCGCCCCGCCGAGCGCGCCCGCATCCTGACCGGGCTGCTGGAGGCGGAGGCGAAGCAGGACGATCCGCAGCTGAGCATCCGCCACACCCTGCTCGCGGCGGCCTGTCTGGAGCACGCGACCGAACTCGACCCGGCCGTCCGCGCCGAGGTCACCGCCCGCACGGCCGCGCACCTCCCGCCGCGCGACAACCAGCAGGCCAGGGACCTCGCCGAGATCGGCCCGATGGTCCTGGACCTGCTCCCCGGCCCCGAGGAGCTGTCGGACGCGGAGGCGAAAGCCATTGTCGTGACCGCGACCCGCATCGGCACTGACGCCGCGATCCCGGTGCTCGCCCGCTTCCGCGAGCACCCGTCGTTGGACGTACGGCGCCAACTGGCCTGGTCCTGGCATCGGTTCGACACCGAGCGGTACGCCGAGGAGATCATCGCCCGGCTACCGGCGGAGAGCCTCTTCTTCACCGCGATGAACCTGGAGCACCTGCGCGTTCTACACGCCCTCGGCGGCCGTGAGCGCCTCCAGCTCCTCAGCGCCGAGTCCCCCGGCGACATCGTGCGGAACGTCGACCGCGACCGGCTGGAGCAGCTCTGGCTCAGCGAGGACTACGCCTCGATGAGCGACTTCGGCTGGCTCTCCGTCTTCCCACGGCTGCGCACCCTGTACCTCATGCACCCGCCCGACGAGCAGGGCATCCTAGCCACGGCCCCGCCTGCGGTGAAGGTCATCGCAGGCCCGGCCGACGCCCCCTCACGCGAGGCGTAGGACGCCAAAAGGGGCCGCCCCGGACCGTATAAACGGTTCCGGGGCGGCCCCTTCACAAACTCACGAGCGGACAGCGACTACGCGTCCTTCGTCAGGTTCGGACCGGCGACCGAGCCACCGGCCGCGGACTCGATGGGCGGGGCGTCAGGGAGCGCCGCCTTCTCTTCGCCGCGGAAGGTGAACTTCTTCTCTTCACCCTCGCCCTCGGTGTCGACGACCACGATGTGACCGGAGCGCAGCTCGCCGAAGAGGATCTTCTCCGACAGCACGTCCTCGATCTCCCGCTGGATCGTCCGGCGCAGCGGCCGGGCGCCCATGACCGGGTCGTAGCCCTTCTTCGCGAGGAGCTTCTTGGCTTCCGTGCTGAGCTCCAGGCCCATGTCACGGTCCTTGAGGCGCACGTCCACCTTGGCGGCCATGAGGTCGACGATCTCCATGATGTCTTCCTCGGTCAGCTGGTGGAAGACCACGGTGTCATCGACACGGTTGAGGAATTCCGGCCGGAAGTGCTGCTTGAGCTCTTCGGTGACCTTCGTCTTCATCCGCTCGTACCCGGACTTGGCGTCGCCCACGGCCGCGAAGCCGAGGTTGAAGCCCTTGGAGATGTCCCGGGTGCCGAGGTTGGTCGTCATGATGATGACCGTGTTCTTGAAGTCCACCACGCGGCCCTGGGAGTCGGTGAGCCGGCCGTCTTCCAGAATCTGCAACAGCGAGTTGAAGATGTCCGGGTGGGCCTTCTCGACCTCGTCGAAGAGCACGACGGAGAACGGCTTGCGGCGCACCTTTTCGGTGAGCTGGCCGCCCTCCTCGTAGCCGACGTATCCAGGCGGCGAGCCGAAGAGCCGGGAGACGGTGTGCTTCTCCGAGAACTCCGACATGTCGAGCTGGATGAGCGCGTCCTCGTCGCCGAAGAGGAATTCGGCGAGGGTCTTGGACAGCTCGGTCTTACCGACGCCGGACGGGCCGGCGAAGATGAACGAGCCGCCCGGACGCTTCGGGTCCTTGAGGCCCGCTCGCGTACGCCGGATCGCCTGGGAGAGCGCCTTGATGGCGTCCTTCTGGCCGATGACGCGCTTGTGGAGTTCGTCCTCCATGCGCAGCAGCCTGGACGACTCCTCCTCGGTGAGCTTGAAGACCGGGATGCCGGTGGCGGTCGCGAGGACCTCGGCAATCAGCTCCTCGTCCACCTCGGCGACGACGTCCATGTCGCCGGCCTTCCATTCCTTCTCCCGCTTGGCCTTCGCCGCCAGCAGCTGCTTCTCCTTGTCGCGGAGCGAAGCTGCCTTCTCGAAGTCCTGGGAGTCGATGGCCGACTCCTTGTCCCGGCGGACGTCGGCGATCTTCTCGTCGAACTCGCGGAGGTCCGGCGGTGCGGTCATCCGGCGGATGCGCATCCGGGAGCCGGCTTCGTCGATCAGGTCGATCGCCTTGTCCGGCAGGAAGCGGTCCGAGATGTACCGGTCGGCCAGCTGGGCCGCCGCGACGAGTGCGGCGTCGGTGATGGAGACGCGGTGATGCGCCTCGTACCGGTCCCGCAGGCCCTTGAGGATCTCGATGGTGTGCGGGAGCGACGGCTCCGCGACCTGGATCGGCTGGAAGCGGCGCTCCAGCGCTGCGTCCTTCTCCAGGTGCTTGCGGTACTCGTCGAGCGTCGTCGCACCGATGGTCTGCAGCTCGCCTCGCGCCAGCATGGGCTTGAGGATGCTCGCGGCGTCGATCGCGCCCTCGGCGGCGCCCGCACCCACCAGGGTGTGGAGCTCGTCGATGAACAGGATGATGTCGCCGCGGGTGCGGATCTCCTTGAGCACCTTCTTGAGGCGCTCCTCGAAGTCACCGCGGTAGCGGGAGCCGGCGACCAGCGCGCCGAGGTCCAGCGTGTAGAGGTGCTTGTCCTTGAGGGTCTCGGGCACCTCGCCCTTGACGATGGCCTGGGCCAGACCCTCGACCACCGCCGTCTTGCCCACGCCGGGCTCGCCGATGAGGACCGGGTTGTTCTTGGTACGGCGGGACAGGACCTGCATGACCCGCTCGATCTCCTTCTCGCGCCCGATGACCGGGTCGAGCTTGGATTCGCGGGCGGCCTGGGTCAGGTTGCGGCCGAACTGGTCCAGGACGAGCGAGGTCGAGGGCGTGCCCTCGGCCGGGCCGCCTGCCGTGGCCGCCTCCTTGCCCTGGTAGCCGGAGAGCAGCTGGATGACCTGCTGCCGCACCCGGTTCAGGTCGGCGCCCAGCTTCACGAGGACCTGGGCTGCGACGCCCTCGCCCTCGCGAATCAGGCCGAGCAGGATGTGCTCCGTGCCGATGTAGTTGTGGCCGAGCTGGAGGGCCTCCCGGAGCGACAGCTCCAGGACCTTCTTGGCACGGGGGGTGAAGGGGATGTGACCGGACGGGGCCTGCTGGCCCTGCCCGATGATCTCCTCCACCTGCTGGCGGACCGCCTCGAGCGAAATCCCGAGGCTCTCCAGGGCCTTAGCGGCGACACCCTCACCCTCATGGATCAAGCCCAGGAGGATGTGTTCGGTGCCGATGTAGTTGTGGTTGAGCATCCGGGCTTCTTCCTGAGCCAGGACGACAACCCGCCGCGCGCGGTCGGTGAACCTCTCGAACATCGTTAATCGCTCCTCAGAGCGGTCGGGCAGTTAGGGGGCGGTCCCCTCCCTGTCCTTCCGCATGCTAGTCCCGTGGGACGGGACAGCTCATTCCAACTGCCGACATCCGTCCGGATCACCCCCGCCTATGCGGGGCATTCTGCTGCCGAACAGCCGACAACCACTCCAACCCGATGGTGCGAGACGATGTTCCCGCAGGCCAGGCATATACGCGCACCGTCACTACGCCGACGGCGAACGCCGCCGCTCACGACACGCCCAGCCGTCCGACGCCATCGTCCCCGGCAGAAGCGTTGCACGCGAGGTCACACCGGTCTCCCCCATGGAGAAAGTCTTACCCCCACCCTCTGACAGTCCATGCGGCGCGGGCTGGTTCCATCCGCTACGGGCGAACACCTTCGCGCCTCTCGACGCTCCAACGCGCCCCCACCGCACACACAGTGAGTATTGCCCTGTCAACCCAGCGTAACCCTTTTGGGTCTCAGTAGTTGCTCCAGTCATGACCGTCGTCACGAGCGCAGCCACGAGCGCAGCCATGAACACGGTCCGTAATCCGGCGGGGCCCGCGACCGACACGGACAGTGACGCGGCGGGCGCGCCCGTCGGCGGTACCGCGGGCCCCGGCAGCACGCTCAGCCCCGGCGGCACCCCCCGTACCGGCGCCACCGTGCCCGCTGCCGGCGCGGGCGGCGTCCTCGCGCTCCCGCGCCCCCGGCTGCCGCTGGACGGCGTACGGCGCTGGTACGAGTACGAGCTCGGCTGGCCGACGACGGGCGGCGGCGGGCGGCTGCGGCTGCCGGCCGGGGTCAGGTTCGATGTGCTGGATCTGCCGGCGGAGGCCGGGTTCGCGGTGCTGCGGCGGGTGGGCCGGACCGGTCCGGTCGCCCTCGACAGGCAGCTGCGACGGGTGCGGCTGCTGGTGGCCGCGGGCAGCGCGGAGCAGCTGCCGGAATTGCTCGACTGGCTGGAGTGGGGCGGGGTCGCCCTGGATCTGGCCGTACTCGGACCGGGCGACGACATGCTCGCGCCCGTGCCGCCCGCCCCTCCTGCCCGCCGGCCCGCTCGCGCGTCCGCGCAGCCGCCGCGGCAGGGGCACGGCTCGCGGGAGGCCGCTGTCTGGCTGCGGCCCCCCGAGCCGGGGTGCGAGGTCGAGCCGACGCTGCCCACGACCGCCCTCGCAGGCGGATCGCGAACTGGAGGCGCTGGACGCGCCCCCGATCTCGTACGGCTCGTGGGCACGGCGGCGACGGAATGCCACCGGACCCGGTTACTGCGTGCTCAACGCATTCAGCATGCGAGGAACGCTCAGCCGTTCGCCTTCTCGTACGCCTCGCGGACCGTGGCGGGAACGCGGCCGCGGTCATTGACCTCGTAGCCGTTGTCCTTGGCCCACTTACGAATCTGCGCCGTGTCCTGACCGCCGCCCGTGGCAGTGCCGCGGGCCTTGCCGCGGCCGGCCGTGGAGCGACCGCCGGTGCGGCGGCCGTTCTTGGCGTACGGGTCCAGCAGACCGCGAAGCTTGTCCGCATTGGCAGTCGTGAGGTCGATCTCGTAGGTCTTGCCATCCAAAGCGAACGTCACTGTCTCGTTCGCCTCGCCGCCGTCGAGGTCATCGACAAGAAGGACCTGAACCTTCTGTGCCACCGGCTTTCCTTTCATAGAAACGGATTACGGTGGAAAGCAAACCGCTTTTCCGGGGAAAACACAAACCCCAGGGAAGGATCTGTTGCCGGAGGGTAGTGGAACCCTTGGTTCCGCAGCTATGCGATAGAGGCGCGATTCGGACATAGCGCTGTGCTTCACAGGTGCAGAAGCATGCGGCTGTTGCCCAGGGTGTTCGGCTTCACCCGTTCGAGGCCCAGGAACTCGGCAACACCCTCGTCATTGGAACGCAGCAGCTCGCTGTAGACATCCCCGTCCACCGGCGTCTCACCGATCTCCACGAAGCCGTGCTTCGCGAAGAAGTCCACTTCGAAGGTGAGACAGAAAATGCGGCGCACTCCCAGCCAACGTGCCGTCTGCAACAACTTCGCCAGAACTTGATGGCCGAGTCCGGCGCCCTTCACCGCGGGATCCACCGCGAGAGTGCGCACCTCGGCGAGGTCCTCCCACATCACGTGCAGCGCGCCGCAGGCGATGACCTCGGCGTCCTCGTCCCGCTCGACCACCCAGAACTCCTGGATGGCCTCGTAAAGCGTCACCGTGGCTTTGTCGAGCAGGATGCGCTCTCGCACGTACGAGTCGATGAGCCGGCGCACGGCCGGAACATCGCTCGTCCTGGCCCGCCGGACAGTGACATTCTTGGATTCTGGGGGCATGCCCGGACGCTATCGCCCCGGCCGGCCGGGGTCCGCTTCGGGCTCGTCGAGTTGCACGACGCGCATCGCATCGCGCAGAGCGTCCCGCTGTTCCGCGGACATCATGCCGAAGAAGGCGACGAGTGCGGCCGCCGGGTTGTCACTCGCGGACCATGCTTCGTTCATCAGTGCGGCCGAGTAGGCGGCCCGGTTGGAGACCGCCTCATATCGATAGGCCCGGCCTTCGACTTGCCGGCGCAACCAGCCCTTCTGATACAGGTTGTCCATTACGGTCATGACCGTCGTGTAGGCGATGGAACGTTCCCGCTGAAGGTCTTCCAGAACTTCTCGGACGGTGACCGGGCGGTTCCACTTCCACACCCGCGACATGACGACGTCTTCCAACTCTCCCAATCGTCGAGGCACATGCGAATAATAGTGGGAGATGTCGCGAATGCCGGTTGATTCGCGCGGCGGACGGCAAAAAGAGCGCGTATCCCGGGAAGCCGATCGAGGATCGGTCCCGGGATACACGCTCCGGAGTGCGCTGAGGCGTGGGGGCACGCTGCGGCAGGCCGCGCGCCCCCAGGAGCCCGGGGTCAGGCCCCGTCGGCCCTCGGCGTCTGGCGGGCGGCCTCGGCGCGAGCCAGCGCGGCGTCCACCGCACCGTCCTCCTTCGCCTTGTTGGCGCCACCCTGGCTCTTCACAATCGTGACAATCAATCCGATGAAGAACGCGGCCATCACCACGGGCGGGATCAGCGCGGAGACGTAATCCATGGCTGTTTGCCTCCTAGAGTTCGAGGCCCCCAGCGTACGCGGGGGCCCGCCCTGCCCGGCGGCGGCCCCGCGAGTCGGGCGGCGCTTTTCCGCCCCCGCACCGGGGCGCCGACCGGGCCGGGCGGATCAGGCCGGGCGGCGGCGCGGGAAGACCTCACCCGGGGTCGGGACGGGCCGGGCCGGGTCCTTCGCAGGCGGCGCGGCGCCCGGCCGGGCGGGCGTACGGGGCTGCCCGGCCGGGGCGGGGACCGGGCTCCGCGACGGCGACTCGGGCTGCTGCGGGCCGTTCGGCTCCGGCTCGGTCTTCGGCGTGGTCTTCGGCGTGGTCTTCGGCTGGGGCTCGTCGGCGGCGCGGGTCCACGGCGAGGCGGCGCACCGGCCGCCGGGGAGCGCGTGCAGCCGCACCCGGCCCAGCGGTGACGCGTGCGCCGCCATCGGCGGCACCGGGGCGGCGAGCGGCGGCACGGAGGCCGTCATCGCGTCCAGGGCCGCCGTACGGTCCGCGAGCCTGGCCCGTACGGCGCGCTCCGCGAGCCCCTCACAGCGGCGCAGCAGCTCCGTACGGCGCTCTGCCTCGCGCTCCCCCGCCGGGAGCGCGCTGAGCGCACGCAGGGCGCTCAGGTCCTCCTGGAGGGGCGTGTAGCCGGCCGCCAGCGCGTCCTGGAGCTGTTCCAGGTAGCCGACCGCCGCCCCGGGAAGGGCGGCGCGGTAGCGGGCGAGGTCCGCGCGCAGGAACGCGCGCAGCCTCGCGCCCTCGCGGGCCGCCTCGTCCACGGCCCCGGCGAGCCGCAGGCAGTCCTGGATCTCCTCGGAGCGGTCGGGTCCTGGGCGGGCGGGCAGCGGCGTCGGTCGCAGGGCGATGGCGAGGGCGCGGCGGAGCACGCACAGCTCGTCGGCGCTGAACGCCATGCCGCCTCGGGAACCGTATGGCGTGGGCATGAGCCGACTTTACGTACTAACCGGACATAAGTGCTTCAGGTTCGGCCGCCGGGCGCGCCTCCGCCCGGTCGCGGGGCCGTCGGGTGGACCGACGGGCGGGTGCGACCGGACGGAGGCGGGGCGTACGGAGGCGGACGTACGGGGTCGGGACGGCGGCCGGGACGGCGGGGTCGGGGCAGGTGGTCAGAGTCCGGGGTCCGGGCCGGTCAGCCGCGGGTTCCGGCGGCCGGTCAGCCGCGGTTCCGGCGGCCGGTCAGCCGCGGTTCCGGCGGCGGGTCAGCGCCACCGCGACCGCGCCGACCGCCAGCGCCGCGAGGGCCGCGCCCGCGATCAGCGTGGTGCCGGAGGCGCCCGTGCCGGCCATGGAGCCCTCGGCCGAGGTCGAGCCGCTCACGCCGGTGTCGCCGGAGCCGCCCGCGCCGGCCGTGTCCGAGCCGCCCGAGCCACCGGAGCCGCCGGAGCCGCCGGAACCGCCGGAACCGTTCGAGCCGCCCTTGGTGTCGCCGCCGCCGGTGCCCGCGGTGTCGCCGCCGGTGGAGCCGCCGCCCGCGCCGGTGATCTTCACCGGGATCGCGGCGGTGTCATTGCCCGGCTTGTCGTCGCGGTTCGGGAAGTCGGCCCGCGCCGCGACCTTGACCAGGCCCTTCGCGCCCTTGTCACCCTTGATCAACTTGTCGATGCGCACATTGAAGACGAGTTTGTTGTCCGTGTTCGCCGTGAAGCGCTCGTCGATGTCGCAGGAGTACGTCTTCGAGCCCTTCTTCGCCGGCGAGCAGGCCCAGTCGTCCTCTTCGCCGGGGAAGGGGATCGAGGTGACGGTGGTGCCCGCGGGCGGCGTCACCTCGTAGGTGCCCGCGCCGAAGCCCTCCCGGCCGCTGAGGTCCATCGAGCCGGGACCGGCGTTCTTGACGCCCAGCTCGATTTTGACGGTATCGCCGACCTTGCCCTCGACCGTGTCCGTAACGGCCTGATAGTCGGCGTGCTGGGTCGTGGTGACCGGAATCCAACCGCCGAATTCCGGGAATCCGGAGTCGGCCGGGGTGGCTTTCAGTCCGAGTTCCGGGCCGCTGCCGGCGGCCTTGTAGTCCGCTTTGTCGAGGCCGTACGGCAGCTCGGCGTCGAGCGGCCAGAAGCTGTAGTCCAGCGTCCCGTACATCAGGTCGCCGGCGGCGGTGAAAGCGAAGGGGTCGGCGATCTCGTACGCCTTGCCGGGCTCGACCGGGGTCTTGAATTCGCAGTACGCCTGGGTGTCGAACCACTCGATGTAGTGGCAATTGCTGTGCTCGCGGGCGATCTTCAGGCCGTCCTGGCCGTGCAGCAGAACGCCGACGCCCTGGGACGCGGCGAGCTTGCCCGTATTGGACACGGCGGGGGTCAGCGAGACCTTCGAGCCGGGCGTGACGCCGGTGATCGCGGTGTGCTTGCGCTCGCGCAGCGTCGGGCCGCCGACCACGACCTTGGTCTCGGCCTTCACATCGGCCGCGTTACTGGAGGTGGCCGAGTAGCGGATGGTGCCGATGCTGCCGACCTCGGCGTCCCCGGCCGACCGGATCTTGAACGGCTGGATCGAGGTGAGGCCGTCGATCGAGCTGTACTCACAGGTGAAGACATACTTCTTGGCGGGGACCGCGGCGCACGCGCCGCCCGAATCGGCGATCTTCGCCTTGCCGTCGAGCGAGGACGCGTCGATGGTGAGCTTCACGTCCTCGGCGAGCGGCTCCTCGCCGTCGGGCGCCCGCTCCAGGTTGAGCGCGAGGTCGAAGAGGTCACCGCCCGGCGGGCCCTCGTCCGGCAGGTACATGTAGTAGGTGCCGGGCGCCTTGATCAGCAGCACCGGAGTGACAGCCGCACCGGCCGTGCCGGCTGCCAGGCCCGTACTCACCGCGAGCACGGCGGCGGTAGCCACCGTGCGCCCAATTGTGCCCTTGCGCCACATACGCCCCACGCCCATCGTCCAGCTACTCAAGTCCCGTCCATGCGAAGACTGTTGGGACGGGGCGTTGGTTGCGTGCGGGAGGCGACGATGTCGCGCGGGGGCGGTCGTAGGGGGCGACCGGTCCGCCGCCGCGCCCGCGCCCTCGGGCCCCCGTCCTCAGGAGCGCGAGACGTTCCGCTCGTAGACCAGCCGGAGGCCGATCAGCGTGAGCCACGGCTCGTGCTCGTCGATGACCGAGGCCTCGCCCAGCACCATCGGCGAGAGGCCGCCGGTCGCGATGACGGTGACGTCCGAAGGGTCGTCGGCCAGCTCGGCCGCCATCCGGGTGACGACGCCGTCGACCTGGCCCGCGAAGCCGTAGAGGATGCCGGACTGCATCGCCTCGACGGTGTTCTTGCCGATGACGCCGCGCGGCCGGGCCAGCTCGATCTTGCGGAGCATCGCGCCCTTGACGCCCAGCGCCTCGACCGAGATCTCGATGCCCGGCGCGATGACGCCGCCGACGTACTCGCCCTTGGCGCTGACCGCGTCGAAGGTCGTCGCCGTGCCGAAGTCGACGACGACGCACGGGCCGCCGTACAGCTCGACGGCGGCCAGCGCGTTGATGATGCGGTCCGCGCCGACCTCCTTCGGGTTGTCCATCAGGATCGGCACGCCGGTCTTGATGCCCGGTTCCACGAGGATCGCGGGCACGTCGCCGTAGTAGCGGCGGGTGACCTCGCGCAGCTCGTGCAGCACGGAGGGCACGGTGGAGCAGATCGCGATGCCCTCGATGCCGTCGCCCAGCTCCTCGCCGAGCAGCGGGTGCATGCCCATCAGTCCCTGGAGCAGGACGGCGAGTTCGTCCGCGGTCCGGCGGGCATCGGTGGAGATCCGCCAGTGCTCGATGATCTCCTCGCCGTCGAAGAGGCCGAGGACGGTGTGGGTGTTGCCGACGTCGATGGTGAGGAGCATCGCGGGCTCAGGCCTCCGTGCCGGGCGCGGTGGGCCCGCTCGCGGAGTCCGCTCGCAGGTCGAGGCCGATGTCGAGGATCGGCGAGGAGTGGGTGAGCGCGCCGACCGCGAGGTAGTCGACGCCGGTCCGCGCGTAGGCGCGGGCGTTGTCGAGGGTCAGCCGGCCGGACGATTCGAGAGCGGCGCGGCCCGCGACCAGCGCGACCGCCTCCCGGGTCCGCTCCGGGGTGAAGTTGTCGAGCAGGATCAGGTCCGCGCCCTCGGCCAGGATCGGCGGGATCTGGTCGAGCGAGTCCACCTCGACCTCGATCGGCAGGCCCGGGAACTCGGAGCGGACCAGCTTGAACGCCTCGGCGACGCCGCCCGCGGCGATCACGTGGTTGTCCTTGATCAGCGCCGCGTCGGAGAGCGACATCCGGTGGTTGACGCCGCCGCCGCAGCGCACCGCGTACTTCTCCAGCGAGCGCAGGCCCGGTGTGGTCTTCCGGGTGTCGCGGACCTGGGTCCTGACACCGGAGCCGTCGTCGGGGCCGGGGGCCTCGGCGAGCACGTCGGCCCAGGCGCGGGTCGCGGTCGCGATGCCGGAGAGCCGGCACAGCAGGTTGAGCGCGCTGCGCTCGCCGGTGAGCAGGTCGCGGGTACGGGTCTTCACGGTCAGCAGCGTCTGGCCCGCCGCGACCCGGTCGCCGTCCTCGACATGCCGCTCGACCTCGAACTCGTCGGTGCACACGACGGACAGCACGGCCTCGGCGATGTGCAGCCCGGCCACCGTCCCGGCCTCGCGGGCGACGAAGTCACCGGTCGCGAAGGCGTCCTCGGGGACGGTCGCGACGGTCGTCACGTCCACCCCGTTGTCGAGGTCCTCCTCGATGGCCAGGTGCGCGACGTCCTCGACCTTGACCGGGTCGAGCCCCGCCTCGACGAGCAGTTCGGCGAGCTCCGGGTCGAGGCCGCACTCCAGCGGGTCCAGCTCGTACGCCTCTTCGCCCTCCTCGCCGCCGCTGCAACCGCAGCCCGCGCCGCAGCCGCCCGCGTCGTCGTCGGAGGGCGGCGGCCCGATGGAGAGCCCGCCGATTTGCAGCATGGGGAGGTCCACAGGCTGTGGACGGTCGTCGGCGGTGCTCACTGGTGCTCCTTCGGAGGGGCGGATGTCGGGGTGTCGAGCGAAGTTTCGGGAGCCGCCGGCGCGACCGGCGGGAAGTTGGCGGTCGCGGTCGGACCGATCACGAGCGAACGGTCGGGAGTGAGCCGTACGACGAGGTGGCGGCGCCAGGTTTCATCGTCACGGTCGGGATGGTCCTCCCGCCAGTGGCAGCCGCGGGTCTCCTCGCGGCGGACGGCGGCGGCCACCAGAACGCGGGCGACGAGCAGCAGATTGGTCGCCTCCCAGGTTTCCACACTCGGCTCGGCGGTCTTGCCGTCCGCGTGCAGGGCCTCGACGGCGGCCGTGTGCAGGCGCTCCAGCGCGGCGGCGGCTGTGTCGAGGCTCTCGGCGGAGCGCAGCACGCCGGCTCCGCGGGTCATGATCCGCTGGATCGCGAAGCGGGCCTCGGGGGCGAGGAGGGGGGTGGTTGCGGCGGGAGGCGGCGGGGTTTGGGCTGGCGCTGCTGTTGTTGGCTGCGGTTCAGCTGCCGCTGTTGTCGGCTGCGTTTCGGCTGCCGCTGCTGCCGCTGCCTGCGTTTCGGACGCCGCCGCTGCCGCTGCCTGCGTTTCGGCTGCCGCCGTCTCCGTCGCCTGTGTTCCGGGGGCCGCTGTCCCAGGGGCCGGGGCGGTCGCTGCCGGGGCAGTGGGGGCCGAGGCGGCGGGGACCCCGACGGCCGACTCCGAGCCGCTGGGGTCCGAAGCGGCGAGCTGCTGGGCCGCCCGGCGGGCGTCGACGTCCGCCGAGATGCGCTCGGCGAAGACCAGCCCTTCGAGCAGCGAGTTGGAGGCCAGCCGGTTCGCTCCGTGCACGCCCGTGCAGGCGACCTCGCCGCACGCGTAGAGCCCCGGGACCGTGCTGCGGCCCCGCAGGTCGGTGCGGACGCCGCCGGACGCGTAGTGCGCGGCCGGGGCGACCGGGATGGTCTCGGTCACCGGGTCGATGCCGTGCGAGCGGCAGGTGGCCAGGATGGTCGGGAAGCGGTTCTCCCACATCTCGGCGCCGAAGTGCCGGGCGTCCAGGTACATGTGCTCGGCGCCCTGGGCCCGCATCCGGCGCATGATGCCCTTGGCGACGATGTCGCGCGGGGCCAGCTCCGCGAGTTCGTGCTGCCCCCGCATGAAGCGGACGCCGTCCGCGTCCACGAGGTACGCGCCCTCGCCCCTGACCGCCTCGGAGATCAGCGGCTGCTGCCCCTCCGCGTCCGCCCCCAGGAAGAGGACGGTGGGGTGGAACTGGACGAATTCGAGGTCCGAGACCTCCGCGCCGGCCCGCAGCGCGAGGGCGACGCCGTCGCCGGTGGAGACGGCGGGGTTGGTGGTCGCGGAGAACACCTGGCCCATGCCGCCGGTCGCCAGCACGACGGCCGGGGCGCGGACCGCGCCGACGCCGTCCCGCCGTCCTTCGCCCATGACGTGCAGCGAGACACCGGCCGCGTGGCCATCCGCGTCCTTGAGCAGGTCCAGGACCAGGGCGTTCTCGACGGTCTCGATGCCCGACGCGTGCACCGCCTCGACCAGCGCGCGGGAGATCTCCGCGCCCGTCGCGTCGCCGCCCGCGTGCGCGATGCGGCGGCGGTGGTGGCCGCCCTCGCGGGTCAGCTGGATCTCGCCGGCGTCGGTCGTGTCGAAGTGCGCCCCGGTCGCGATCAGCCGCCGCACGGCGTCCGGGCCCTCGGTGACCAGGGTGCGCACCGCCGTCTCGTCGCAGAGCCCGGCGCCCGCGACGAGGGTGTCGTCGAGGTGCTGCTCCGGGGTGTCGCCCTCGCCGAGGGCGGCGGCTATCCCGCCCTGCGCCCAGCGGGTCGAGCCGTCGTCCAGCTCGGCCTTGGTGACGATGATCGCGCGGTGGCCCGCGGCGGCGCAGCGCAGCGCGGTGGTGAGCCCGGCGACGCCCGAGCCGATGATGACCACGTCTGCCTCGATGGCCCAGCCGGGCGCGGGGGCGTGCAGGCGTATGTCGGTCATCGGGCTGCTCCGAACTGGACGCGGACGTTGTCGATCAGGCGGGTGGCGCCGACCCGGACGGCCGCCGCGAGGACGGCTTCGCCCCGGAAGCCGGCGGGGACGTCGGTGAAGTCGGCGGGGTCGACGAGCGCCACGTAGTCGAGGAGCAGCGGGGGCTCCAGGGCGGCGGCCTTGTCGAGGATCTCGCGGGCGGCGAGCAGGGCGGCTGCGGGGAGGTCCCGAGGGGGGACGTGCTGAGCAGGGGCGGCGCCCTGCGCGGGAGCGCCCTGCGCGGAAGCGCCCTGCGCGGAAGCGCCCTGATCAAGCTCGCTGCCACTCCGGGCCCGTTCGGCGTCCGGGCCGCCGGCGCGCTCCGCGACCTGCCGGCCGGTGCGCAGCGCGCGCGACAGCTCGCGGGCCGAGACGCGCTCCGCGTCGGAGAGGTAGCGGTTACGGCTGGACAGCGCGACGCTGTCGGCCTCGCGGACGGTGGGGACGCCGAGGACGGTGACCGGGAAGTCGAGGTCGCGGGCCATCCGCTGGATCAGCGCGAGCTGCTGGGCGTCCTTGTGGCCGTAACAGGCGAGGTCGGGCGCGGTGAGGTGGAGGAGCTTGGCGACGACCGTGAGCATGCCGTCGAAGTGGCCGGGCCGCGAGGCGCCTTCCAGCCGCTCGCCCATCGGGCCCGCGGTGATCCGGACCTGGGGCTCGCCGCCCGGGTACACCTCGTCGGCGGAGGGCGCGAAGACGAGGTCGGCGCCGGCTTCGGCCGCGATGGCGATGTCGGCGTCGAGCGTGCGCGGGTAGCGGTCGAGGTCCTCGCCCGCGCCGAACTGGAGCGGGTTCACGAAGACGGTGACGACGACCTGCCCGCTCGCGCCGACACGCTCGCGGGCGGTGCGGATCAGGCTCGCGTGGCCGTCGTGCAGGGCGCCCATCGTCATGACGACGGCGCGCTGTCCGCGGCGCGGGAGGGCGTGCAGTTCGGCGGCGGTGCGCAGGATGTTCACTGGTCGCCCCCGTCGGTCCTGCCGCCCCCGTCGGCGCGGTGTCCGCCGTCGGGCCGGTGTCCCCCGTCGGCGAGGACGCCGAGCAGGTCCTCGGCCAGCTCCGGCTTGAGCAGGCCGTGCGCGAGGGCGCGGTCCGCCGTCATCCGGGCCATCGCGAGGTAGCCCGCGACGCTCTGCGGGGCGTGCTTGCGCAGCTCGGCGACATGGGCCGCGACGGTGCCCGCGTCGCCCCTGGCGACCGGTCCCGTGAGGGCGGCGTCTCCGGAGCGCAGGGCGTTGTCGAGGGCCGCGCCGAGCAGCGGGCCGAGCATCCGGTCCGGCGACTCCACGCCCGCGGCGCGGAGCAGTTCCATGGACTGGGCGACCAGCGTGACCAGGTGGTTCGCGCCGATCGCGAGGGCCGCGTGGTACAGCGGGCGGGCGGCCTCCTCGATCCACTCGGGCTCGCCGCCCATCTCGATGACCAGGGCCTCGGCGGCCATCCGCAGCTCGCCGGGGGAGGTCACCCCGAACGAGCAGCCGGCCAGCCGCTGGACGTCCACGGCGGTGCCGGTGAAGGTCATCGCGGGATGCAGCGCGAGCGGCAGCGCGCCGGCCCGCCGGGCCGGGTCGAGGACCGCGGTTCCGTAGCGGCCCGACGTATGGACGAGCAGCTGCCCCGGGCGCACCGCGCCGGTCTCCACGAGCCCTGTGACCAGGCCGGGGAGCGCGTCGTCGGGGACGGTCAGCAGTACGAGGTCGGCGCGGGCCATCACCTCGGCGGGCGGCACCAACGGCACGTCGGGCAGCAATGCCGTGGCGCGCCGGATCGAGGCTTCGGAGACGCCGGAGACGGCGACGGGCCGGTGCCCGGCGAGTTGCAGCGCGGCGGCGAGCGCGGGGCCGACACGCCCCGCCCCGATGACGCCGACGGCGAGCCGGGCGGGTCGGTCCTTGGGCTCTGGGTGCTGGGGTGCGTTCACGCGGCAGCGGCCTTCCGTTCCAGTCCGCGGGGGGTACCGGACGATTCTTCGCCATGCTACGCGAGAGCCGTGAGGGGACGGCCGGGCTCGGGGCGGGGGCCCTGCCGACCCGCGCGCCCGCAGCGCGCACCCGCACCGCGCACCCGCAGCGCGACCGACCACCCCCGCCGCCCGGAACACGCGCCCGTGCGCCCTCCCCCTCGCCGCCCGCCCGGGTAAGCCATCATCAGCGGATGGCGGAGATGAACGAGCAGCAGACCGGCGCCCCGCAGGCGAGCACACCGGAAGCAGGCCCACCGGAAGCCCCTGTTCCGGAGGTCCCCGTTCCAGCAGTCGGCGAGCCGGCCACGGACGCCCCCGAGTCCGAGGCGCAGGACGCGGACGCCCCGGAGGACCCCCGGCACCGCCGGTTCACCGCCCTGCACGGTTCCACCCGGATTCTGTCGGGCGGGCCGACGGGGCAGACGATCCGTGAGCGGCTGGCACGGCTCACGGCCGAGGCACCCGACGCGTACGACCTCGACGACTGGACGGACATCTACGGCGACGGCGTCGTAGCCGCGCTGGAGGAGCGGGTCGCGGAGCTGCTCGGGACCGAGGACGCGGCCTTCTTTCCGACCGGGACGATGGCGCAGCAGGTCGCGCTGCGCTGCTGGGCGGGCCGTACGGGCAACGCGACGGTGGCGCTGCACCCGCAGTCGCACCCGGAGCAGTCGGAGCGCGGCGCGCTCTCGGCGGTCAGCGGGCTGCGCACGGTGCACCCGACGGCCGAGCCCCGGCTGCCGACGGCCGAGGAGGTGCGGGACCTGGACGAGCCGTTCGGCGCGCTGGTGCTGGAGCTGCCGCTGCGTGAAGCGGGCTACGTGCTGCCGTCCTGGGACGAGCTGACGGCCGTGGTGGAGGCGGCGCGGGAGCGCGACGCGGTGGTGCACTTCGACGGCGCGCGGCTGTGGGAGTGCGCCCCTCACTTCGAGCGCACGCTCCCGGAGATCGCCGAGCTGGCGGACAGCGTCTACGTGTCGTTCTACAAGTCCCTCGAAGGGATCTCGGGCGCCGCGCTGGCGGGCCCGGCCTCCTTCGTGGAAGAGGCGAGGGCGTGGCGGCACCGGTACGGCGGGCAGCTGTTCCAGCAGTGGCCCGCGGCCCTCGCGGCGCTGGCCGGGCTGGACCGCGAGCTGCCCCGGCTGCCCGGTTACGTGGCGCACGCCAAGGTCGTCTCGGAGGCGCTGCGGGACGCCTTCGCGGCGGCGGGGCTGCCCTGGTTCCGGCTGCAGCCGGACGTACCGCACACCCACCAGTTCCAGGTCTGGCTGCCCTACCCGGCCGATGTGCTGAACGAAGCCGGCACGCGGCAGGCCGAGGACACCCGGACGACGCTCTTCCGCCGCTGGTTCGACCCGGGGCCGGCCGGGCCGCCCGGCCTGGCGGTGACCGAGGTGACCGTCGCGTCCTCCGCGCTGGAGTGGACGCCGGAAGAGATCGCGGAGGCGGTGACGGCGTTCCTGGACCGGGTCCGGGCGGTCGCCGGAACGGACTGACGCCCGCCGGGACCCGGAACCCCCGGCGTACGGGAGCGGTGGGGCCGTCTACTGCCCGCCGCCCGCCCGCACCAGCCCCGTCTCATACGCGAGCACCACCGCCTGCACCCGGTCGCGCAGGCCGAGCTTGGACAGGATGCGGCCCACATGGGTCTTCACCGTCGCCTCGGACAGCACCAGCCGGGCGGCGATCTCACCGTTCGACAAACCCTGGGCGACGAGCAGCATCACCTCGCGCTCGCGCTCGGTCAGCCGGGCCACCGCCGCGAGGCCCGGCTCGCCGCCGGAGGCCGGGAGCATCGGGGTGAAGCGGTCGAGCAGCCGGCGGGTCGTGCTGGGCGCGACGACCGCGTCACCGCTGTGCACGGAGCGGATCGCGGCCAGCAGCTCGGCCGGCGGCACGTCCTTGAGCATGAAGCCGCTGGCCCCGGCCTTGAGCGCGGAGAAGGCGTACTCGTCGAGGTCGAACGTGGTCAGGATCAGCACCTTGGGCGCGTCCTGCGGCCGCCCGTCGCAGATCCGCCGCGTCGTCTCGACCCCGTCGAGCCGCGGCATGCGCACGTCCATCAGCACCACGTCGACGGCGGTGGAGCGCAGCACCTCCATGGCCTCCAGACCATCCCCGGCCTCGGCGACGACCTCCATGTCGGGCTGCGCCGCCAGCACCATCCGGAAGCCGGTGCGCAATAGCACCTGGTCGTCGACGAGCATCACTCGGATGGACATGTGTGAGGTCCCTTTCGTCTGCCGGAAGTGTTCGTCTGCCGGAAGTGCCGGACGTGCTGGAAATGCTGGAATGCCGGAATGCCGGAAAATTGCCTGCTGGAAGCGCGGTGTCCCCAGGCCAGGGCCACACGTCCGGCTCGGGTCAGTGCCCCGGCTTGAGCGGCAGCAGCGCGCTGACGCGGAAGCCGCCGCCCGGACGGGGCCCCGCGTCCAGCGTGCCCCCGACCATGCCGATGCGCTCCCGCATGCCGATGAGCCCGTGGCCCATGCCGTCCGCGCCGCCGTCCTCGTACAGCTCGTGCTGCGCGCCACGGCCATCATCCTCGACGAGCAGGCCGAGCCCGTCGTCGAAGTAGGTGAGCCGGACTTTCGCGCCGACGTCGGGGCCGCCGTGCTTGCGGGTGTTGGTGAGCGCTTCCTGCACGATGCGGTACGCCGTCAGCTCCACGCCGCTGGGCAGCGGGCGCGGCGAGCCCTCGATCCGGTAGCTGACCGCGAGGCCGGCCCCGCGCACCTGCTCGATGAGGTCGTCGAGCTGCTCGACGCCGGGCTGCGGCACGTACTCGCCGCTCTCCACGTGCTCCCCGGTCCGCAGAATGCCCAGCAGCCTGCGCATCTCGGCGAGCGCCTGCCTGCCGGTCCCGGAGATCGTCTCCAGGGCCTGCTTGGCCTGTTCGGGGGACGCGTCCAGCACATAGGCCGCGCCGTCGGCCTGCACGACCATCACCGAGACGTTGTGCGCCACGACGTCGTGCAGCTCGCGCGCGATCCGGGCCCGCTCGGCGGCCACCGCGACCTTCGACTGGGCCTCGCGCTCCCGCTCCAGCCGCTCGGCGCGCTCCTCCAGCTGGGCGTAGTAGGCCCGCCGGGTGCGGACCGAGTCGCCCAGCACCCAGGCCAGGACGAACGGGATGGTGACGAACACGCAGTAGATGATGTTGGCGCCCGGGTTCGTGCCCTCGTCCGGCCAGCGGATCACGGACAGCACCGGCGCGATGAATCCGGCGGCCATCGCGAACCGGGAGGCCCAGCGGACGTCGCGGGACGCGACGGTGTAGATGATCACCAGCATCGCGAAGTCGGCGGGGTTCGGCTTGACGTCGAGGAGCAGCTGGGCGATCCCGGTCACGGCGGTCAGCAGCAGCATCCGCTCCGGCATCCGGCGGCGCAGCGCCACGACGGTGCACAGCGCGAGGGTGATCGGAATGACGGCCACGCGTCCGCCGCTCCCGACATTCGCCTCGGAGACGATCAGCAGGCCGTTGAAACAGAGCAGGAGGACAGCCCAGAAAGTGTCCACCCCGGTCGGGTGCCCGCGGAAGAAATCATAGAGACGCTGCACGTCACCCAGCGTAGGCACGGCGAGTAGGCGCCTGGGTCAACCGGACGATCGAGACCGGTGACCGGCGCGTACTCCGCTAGGTGGAGGCGGCGTAGTCCGGCCGCATAGCGTGCGGGGGTGTCGAGCACAGCGAAACCATGGCGAACGGCGGCCGAAGCCGCGCTGTACGGGCCCGAGGGCTTCTACCGGCGCGAGCGCCCCGCCGCGCACTTCCGCACCTCCGTGCACGCCTCGCCGCTCTACGCGCGAGCCGTGGCGGAACTCCTCATCCGTCTCGACGCGGCGCTCGGCGAGCCCGCCGAACTGGCCTTCGTGGACGTGGGAGCGGGCGGCGGCGAGCTGCTCACGGGCGTGCTGGGCGCCTTGCGGCGGGCCGCGGGGGAATCCTCCGGGGGCGCGGGGAGTGGTGGCGGGCGGCCCGCCGGTCCGGGGGGCGGTCCGGCGGGCGGTCCGGCCGCGGGCCATCCCGCCGGGCGGCCCGGCGGGTCTCCCCCAGGCCGGCTCGCCGGGCCGCCGGCCGACGGTCCCGCGTCGGGATCGGCGTCGGGGCCCGCGTCGGGATCGGCGTCGGGGCCCGCGTCCGGATCGGCGTCGGGGCCCGCGTCCGGATCGGCGTCAGGGCCCGCGCCCGGATCGGCGTCAGGGCCCGCGCCCGGATCGGCGTCAGGGCCCGCGCCCGGATCGGCGTCAGGACCCGCGCCCGCGTCAGGACCCACCGCCGGGTCCTCCCTCCACCTCGCGTACCGCCTCCGCCCCTGCGCGGTCGAACGCGCCGCGCGGCCCGCCGGGCTGGACGAGCGGATCGAGTGGCGTGCCGGGCTGCCCGCGCCGGGCAGCGTGACGGGCCTGGTCTTCGCCAACGAGTGGCTCGACAACGTGCCCACCGAGGTCGCCGAGGCCGACGCCTCGGGCGTCCCCCGCTACGTCCTGGTTCGCCCGGACGGCGCCGAGGAAACGGGCGGCCCGCTCCGCGCCGAGGACGCCGAGTGGCTCCGGCGGTGGTGGCCGATCGAGGGGGAGCCGGGGGCCCGCGCCGAGATCGGCGGCCCCCGGGATGCCGCGTGGGCCCGCGCGGCGAGCGCCCTGGACCGTGGCCTGGCCGTCGCGGTCGACTACGCCCACACCCGCGCCGACCGCCCGCCCTTCGGCACCCTCAGCGGCTTCCGGGACGGCCGCGAGGTGCGTCCCGTGCCGGACGGGAGCTGCGACATCACGTCCCATGTGGCCCTGGACGCCTGCGCGGCGTCGGGCACGTCCGGCACGGCGGGCACAGCGGGCACGTCCAGCACGTCCGGCAGGTCGGGCACGTCCGGCACGTCCGGCACGTCCGGCAGGTCGGGCACGTCGGGCTCTCACGGTGTACGGGCCGAAGACGCGGCGGGCGCGCGCGGCGGGGCGGGAGCCGCGCTCGGGTCCGCGCAAGCGCCGGCGTACGGTCACGGCATCGCGCCCCCATCCGCGCCCCCATCCGCGCCCCCGTATCCCGACACCACCGCCCTGCTCACCCAGCGCGCCGCCCTGCACGCCCTCGGCGTGACCGGCGCGCGCCCGCCCCTCGCGCTGGCCTCCAGCGATCCTGCCGGGTACGTACAGGCCCTCAGCGGCGCTGGCGAGGCGGCGGAACTGACCGACCCGTCCGGCCTGGGAGCGTTCGGCTGGCTGATCCGGTCGCGGGGAATCCCCATCGGGCTCCTCCCCGGCGGCCGGCTGACAGACTGTGCCCCATGACGCAGACGACCGAGACGACAGTCGGCATCGGCGGTGCGGCCGAAAGCACCGACATGGTGCTCAACATCGGCCCGCAGCACCCCTCCACGCACGGCGTGCTGCGGCTGCGCATCGTGCTCGACGGCGAACGCGTCA
The DNA here is from genome assembly GCF_035828615.1 of Streptomyces sp. H27-D2. Classification (NCBI taxonomy): domain Bacteria; kingdom Bacillati; phylum Actinomycetota; class Actinomycetes; order Kitasatosporales; family Streptomycetaceae; genus Streptomyces; species Streptomyces sp. H27-D2. The sequence continues at coordinate 50,647 of NZ_JAYMZR010000021.1, forward strand.
TCTCCGCCGAACCCGTCATCGGCTATATGCACCGCGGCGCGGAGAAGCTGTTCGAGGCGCGCGACTACCGCCAGATCATCATGCTCGCGAACCGCCACGACTGGCTGTCGGCCTTCTGCAACGAGCTGGGCGTGGTGCTCGCCGTCGAGCGGATGATCGGCATGGAGGTGCCGGAGCGCGCCGTCTGGACGCGGACGCTGCTCGCCGAGCTGAACCGGGTGCTCAACCACCTGATGTTCCTCGGCTCCTACCCGCTCGAACTCGGCGGCATCACCCCGGTCTTCCACGCGTTCCGGGAGCGCGAGGAGCTCCAGGCCGTGATGGAGGAAGCCTCCGGCGGCCGGATGCACTACATGTTCAACCGGGTCGGCGGCCTCAAGGAGGACCTGCCCAACGGCTGGCTCGGCCGGGCCCGGCACGCGGTGTCCGAGGTCCGTTCCCGGATGGACGTCTACGACGGGCTCGTCCTCGGCAACGAGATCTTCCGCGGCCGCACCCGCGGCGTCGGCACGCTGTCCCGCGAGGCCGTGCACGCGTACGGCGTCTCGGGGCCCATCGCCCGCGCCTCGGGCGTCGACTTCGACCTGCGCCGCGACGAGCCGTACCTCGCGTACCCCGACCTCCAGGACACCCTCAAGGTGGTCACCCGCGAGGAAGGCGACTGCCTCGCGCGCTTCGAGTGCCTGCTCGACCAGACCCACAACGCGCTGGCCCTCGCGGACGCCTGCCTGGACCGCATCGCGGACCTCGCACCCGGCCCGATCAACCAGCGGCTGCCGAAGGTGCTCAAGGCCCCGGAGGGCCACACGTACGCGTGGACCGAGAACCCGCTCGGCCTCAACGGCTACTACCTGGTCTCTAAGGGCGAGAAGACGCCGTACCGGCTCAAGCTCAGGTCGGCTTCGTACAACAACATCCAGGCGCTCATCGAACTGCTGCCGGGCACGCTGGTGGCCGACATGGTCGCGATCCTGGGTTCGCTCTTCTTCGTGGTCGGAGACATCGACAAGTAGCCGACAAGTAGCCGACGAGCGGCCGACGCGTATTCGGCGGGCTACGGGCGGGCTACGGGCAGCCTGCTGACGGCGGACGCGGGCGGCTAGGAGATCGCGCTGCGCAGTTCCGCCACGTCGATCTGCTCGGTCTCGTCGTGCGCTGTGAGGTCGATGACCGCACCGGCGGCGGGGCTGGTCGACTCGTGCTCGGCCTCGTGCTCGGCCTCGTGCTCGGACTCCGGGTCCGCGCCCAGCTCCACGTCCGGCTCCGCCGGGTGCTCGGCCGTCTGCTCCGACTCACGCTCGGCGAGCACCTCAGGGCCGACCACGTCCGCGAGATCCTCGCCGATCAGCGCCTCGTCGGACTGGCGCGGAATCCGCGCGAGCTGCGGGCTCAGCGGGCTCCGCTCGTCCCGCTCCCTGCCCTCGGCCCGCTCATCGGCCCGCTCATCCGCGAGGACGATCGGCGGAGCCTGCTGGTCCTGCGGGTACGGCAGCTGGGTGCCGAAGAAGTCGAAGCCGCCCATGGTGCGGACTCCGGCCCGGTTCTGCCGCGCGTACGGGGTGACCGGCGCGGCGGAAGCGGCCTCGGCGTCGGCCGTCGGGGCGGGTGCCACCCGGGCGGACGTCACCAGGGCGGAAGCCTCCGTCGCGGAAGGCGTCGGGGCTGAACCCGTAGGCACCGCCGCCGTAGGCGCTGACGCCCCCGGCGGGACCGTACGGTGCTCGCGGCCCGCGACCTGGACGGCGGCCGTACGGGCGTGGCCCTGTCGGGCCGCCAGTTCCGCGGCCGCCTCGGGCTTCCCCGCCGGCTTCTCACCGTCCCAGCCACGGGCGGCGGCGACGGTGCGCCGCACTTCCTGGCGGCCGGCGTTGCGGCCCAGGTGGCGCAGTGCCTCGGCGGCCTGCCGGTACAGATGCGGGGTGGGGGCGCCGTTCGGGCGGTCCGGGATGGCCGCGGGCAGTGCGCGGGCCGGGGCCGCCGCCTCGATGGCGAGCAGCCGGCGTCCTTCGAGCGCGGTGGCCCGCTCCGTCTCGGCGGTGGCGTACCGGCGCAGCAGGGCGGCGTGCTCGCCGCGCAGCTTGCCCAGTTCGGCGCGCTTGCCCCGCACCTTGGTGTCGAGGGCGGTGCGCAGCCTGCGGGAGTCTTCGAGGTCGACCTCGAGCTCGGCTATCCGCTCGTCGGTCTTCCATTCGTCGCGCACCCGGGCGGCGGTGAGTTCGGCGACGCGCTTGCCCGCGGTGCGGTCCCAGGTGCGCAGCAGCACCGAGCCGGTGACCGCGGCGGCGGCCGCTGCCGCGGCGAGAGCGCGGATCAGCATCGGATCGCCGACCAGCCAAGCGGCGGCGGCGCAGGCGATTGACGCGCACGCGACCGACGTTGCGGGAAGAAGCCTGTGCAATGGCGGCGAATGGCGATGGCGTCCACGTGGCATGGCCTAAAACTTACCGTGCGTGCGGGGCCCGCGAGACCCCGCACGCCAATCTGTTCCCCAGCGGTTACTTCACCAACTGCCGCGCCGGCTGCTTCACCTGGCAGTTCACCGCTTCTCGGCCGGTACTCGGCCGACTACTTCTTGAGCAGTCCCTTGGACTGGAGATAGTCCGCGGCCACATCCGCGGGCTTCTGCCGCTCGGAGTCGACCTTGCGGTTCAAGGTGCTCAAGTCCTCGGTCGTCAGCACTCGGGTGAGCTTGTCCAAAGCGGCTGCGACGGCCTTGTCGCCGGCGTCCTTCGCATTCACCACGGGCAGCACATTGTCGGCGTTCTGCAGGCCCTTGTCATCCTCCAGCAGCACCAGCCCGAAGTCCTCCAGGGTGGCGTCCGTGGTGGTGGTCAGCACCATCTGGTCGGTGCCGTCCTTGACCGCCTGCTTGGCCGGTACGGTGCCGACGCCCTTGGGGTCGACGCCGGTGATGTCGATGCCGTACGTCTTCTTCAGACCGGGCTCGCAGAACGGCCGGATGCCGCACTCGTCACCGGCCGCCAACTTGATCTTGAGCTTTGACTCGCCGAGATCCGAGAGCGTCTTGAGCTTGTTCTTCCCGGCGAATTTCTTGGTCACCGCGAAGGCGTTCTGATCAACGGCCTTGCCGGCCGCCAGCACCTTCAACCCGCGCGGTTCCGCGAGCTTCTCCAGGGCGGCGACCGTCTTGTCCGTGTCGTTGGAGGCGACGGGCACCCTCTGCGCGGTCTTCGCGCCGTTCGCCTTGGCGTTGAGGAATTCGGCGACCGTAGCCGCGTATTCCGGTACGACGTCGATCTGCCCCTTCTCCAGGGCGGGTTCATACAGTTCGCGGTTCTTCAGCGTCTTGATCGTCGTGCTGTATCCGGCGTCGCCGAGAACCTTGGAGTACAGGTTGGCCATCAGCGTGGACTCGGTGAAACCGGCCGATCCGATGACCAGCGAGCCCTTTTTGCCCCCGCCGTCGCCGCCGCCCTGATCCTCCAGGCTGTCGCCGCCGCAGGCGGTCAGCCCGGCGGCGAGCGCGGCGACGGCCAGGGCCGCACCCGCGGCCTTGATGCTCCGCGCTCCGCGCGAGGTCCTGCTCATGGGAATCTCCATCCAGCCAAGTTCGGTACCAGGTGCTCAGTGCACCGGTCGTCAAACGCCCTTGAGGGGCACAACATTTCCCCGCGGGCTCGCCTGCGGGTCCGGAGGAGTCGAACGGCTCGCGCGCGCCTTGCGGCTGCGCCCCCGCATCGGGTCGATCAGCCGCTCCGCGACCACCAGCACCCCTTCGACGACCAGCGCGAGTGCGGCGACCAGCACCGCTCCGCCCACCACCTGCGGGGTGTCCTGGGTGTTGAAGCCCGCCGTGATGATCCGGCCGAGGCCGCCGCCGCCGGCCAGCGCGGCCAGCGTCGCCGTCGCCACCACCTGGACCGACGCGGACCGCACCCCGGTCATGATCAGCGGGAAGGCGAGCGGCAGCTCGACCCGGCGCAGCAGCTGGAAGCCCGACATGCCCATGCCGCGAGCCGCCTCCACCACGTCCCGGTCGGCTTCCCGCATCCCGACGTACGCGTTGGTCAGCAGCGGCGGCAGCGCGAACAGCACGAGCGCGATGACCGTCGGCCAGTTGCCGTGCTTGCCCAGCGGGCTGAGCGTCAGCAGCACCAGCACCGCGAAGGTCGGCACCGCCCGCCCGGCGTTCGAGATGTTGACCGCGAGCGCGCCGCCCTTGCCGATGTGGCCCAGGTACAGCGCGACCGGCAGCGCGATCAGGCAGGCGATGGCCAGGCAGGCCACGGTGAACCAGACATGCTCGCCCAGCCGGTGCCAGACGCCGTTCTCGCCCGCCCAGTTGGCGCCGGTGGTCAGCCAGGTCCAGGCGTCGGTGATCGTACCCATCGCTCAGGCAGCCTTCCGTGAGAGACCGGCAGGGGAATCGGCCGAGAGGCCGGTCGAGGGGCCGGTCGGGGTGCCGGACCGCGGGCGTGTTGTCCTGGTCCGGGCGCGCGTCCAGGGCGTCAGCAGCCGCTGGAGGCCGAGCAGCAAGACATCGGCCAGCACCGCCAGCAGCACGCAGATCACCGAGGCCGTCAGCACTTCCGCCTTGAAAAAGCCCTGCATGCCGTCGTCGATGAGATTGCCGAGGCCGCCGTAGCCGACGATCGCCCCGACCGTCGTCATCGCGACCGTCGAGACCGTCGCGATCCGCAGCCCGGCCATCAGCGCGGGCAGCGCGAGCGGCAGCTCGACGCCGAACAGCAGCCGGGCCGGCCCGTACCCCATGCCCTGCGCGGCTTCCCGCACGTCAGCGGGCACCGACTCCAGGCCCGCCAGGATGTTCCGCACCAGGATCGTCAGCGAATAGAGCACCAGGCCCGTCACCACCACGGAGGCCGAGACGCCGAAGACCGGCATCAGCAGCGCGAACATCGCGAGCGAGGGGACGGTGTAGAGAATCGTCGTCAGCCCGAGCACCGGCCCGGCCGCGCCCCGCCAGCGCCGCGCCACCAGGGCCAGCGGAAAGGCGATCAGCAGCCCGATCGCGACCGAGGCCAGCGTGATCCCGATGTGCTGAACGGTCGCGTCGGTCAGCTCCTGACTGCGCGTCCGGACGAATTCCGCACAGATCCAGTCGTTCGCCGTCAGGCAACTCTGCTCGCTCACGCCCGTCCGCCTCCCCCGCCCCTGGCGCCCGCCGCCCCAGTGCGAAACGGCCATCGTGTCCAATGCCTGGCGACCCTATCCCCGAGCAGTGACAATCGCTCCGACGCGCCACACGGCCGCAACATCTCGTTCACAGAGCATCGGCCACAATGAGGAATCATGATCCGATTCGAGCACGTCACCAAGCGCTACCCCGACGGCACCACCGCCGTGGACGACCTGTCCTTCGAGGTGGCGGAGGGCGAGTTGGTCACGCTCGTCGGACCGTCCGGCTGTGGCAAGACCACCACCATGAAGATGGTGAACCGGCTGATCGAGCCCACCTCCGGCCGGATCCTGCTCGGTGAGGAGGACATCTCCGCGATCGACCCGGTGGAGCTGCGCCGCCGGATCGGCTATGTGATCCAGCAGGTCGGGCTCTTCCCGCACAAGACGGTCCTGGAGAACACCGCCACCGTCCCGCATCTGCTGGGCTGGCAGCGCAAGAAGGCCCGCGACCGCGCCACCGAGCTGCTCGACCTGGTCGGACTCGACCCGTCCGTATACGGCGACCGCTACCCCGACCAGCTCTCCGGCGGCCAGCGCCAGCGCGTCGGCGTCGCCCGCGCGCTCGCCGCAGACCCGCCCGTGCTGCTGATGGACGAGCCGTTCGGCGCGGTCGACCCGGTGGTCCGCGAGCACCTGCAGAACGAATTCCTCCGGTTGCAGTCCCAGGTCCGTAAGACTGTGCTCTTCGTCACCCACGACATCGAGGAAGCGGTCCGGCTCGGCGACCGCATCGCCGTCTACGGCGAGGGCCGCATCGAGCAGTTCGCCCCGCCGGCCATGGTCCTGGGCGCCCCCGCGACGCCGTACGTGGCCGACTTCGTCGGCGCGGACCGCGGCCTCAAGCGGCTGTCCGTGACCCCGATCGAATCCAGCGACCTGGTGCAGCCGCCGGTCGTCCACCTCGACGACCCGGTCGCCAGGGCGAAGGCCCGGATGACCGCGGAATCGGCGCCCTGGTCGGTCGTGCTGGACGACGACGACCGTCTGCACGGCTGGGTCGCCGCCGACGCCCTCGCCGCCGGCGCGACGGGGACGGTCCGCCGGCACGCCCGCCGGATGGAGGCGTGGCTGCCGATCGGATCGTCGCTCAAGCAGGCGTTCAGCACGATGCTCCAGCACGACGCGGGCTGGATCGCCGTCCTGGACGGAGCCGACGGCGAACACTTCCTGGGCGTCCTCACCCCGGCCCGGCTGCATGAGGCACTGCGCCGCTCCATCGACGCGGACGCGCGGGGCGCTTCTCGCGCGGAGATCGAGCTGGATACGGTGCCGGGCGCTTAGCGCGCGGCGGCGGCAATGGTTGACCGGTCGGCCGGTGGACGGGTGTCCTCAATCGCCGGACGGGCTGAATTTTCAGCCCGTTGGGGGCGCCTCCCGGACGGAGTCCGGGGGAGATTGAGGACAGCCCTGACGACGCGGGCCGGTGAACCGAGCCGTGCGGGCCGTACGTGAGCTGTCCTGCCCGGACGGGCGATGGCGCGGCGGCGGCTCGGGGTTCAAGCGCGGGCCGCGCTCGCCGGGTCCTCGTCGTCGGGAAGCTTGCACACGCGCTCCAGGAAGAACGCCGCGACCACCACCCCGACACCGGCCAGCACCGACGCCCCCGCGTAGATCGCCTGGCTCTTGCGGGCCTCCAGCTCCAGGCCGTCGAGCAGCAGGAACAGGCCCGTGCCGCCGTACACCCCGGCCACCAGCGACGCCACCAGGGCGCTGGCCTGCCCGAAGACGACCGCCCGCGCCGCGAGCAGCGGATCGACGCCCTTCGCGCCGGGCCGCCGCTCGCGCTGCGCCTTCAGCCGGGCGCGCAGCGACAGCGCGGTCGCCGCCAGCACCACGGCGATCAGCGCCAGCACGATGGGCGCCGCGACCGGCACCCGCGGCAGCGTGCCCAGCGAGTCCCACAGCCGGGCGCCCGCCCAGGAGAGCACCCCGGCCACGGCGAACAGCCCGAACAGGACCCCGACCCGAAGCTGCTTCACTGACTCAATCGCCCCTCACAACGCGAAGACACACCCGTGCGGCAAGACACCCGGGTGTCGTACGGACTCGCTGAGCCTAACGATTACTCGGGGAGCCTGAGTTCCAGATCCGCCCGCGCGGCCACGCCCACGCTGCCGACGCCGGCCAGCAGCTCGGCGACCTTGCCGCGGCCGGGAACCTCGGCCTCCGGGTCCACGTCGAGCCACGGCACCAGTACGAAGGCGCGCTCATGGACCCGCGGGTGCGGCAGCGTCAGCACCGGGTCGTCGGAGAGGACGTCCTGGTACGCCAGGATGTCGACGTCGATCGTCCGCGGCCCCCAGCGCTCGTCACGGACCCGCTCGAACGCCTCCTCGATCGCGTGCCCGCGCTCCAGCAGCGAGTTCGGCGGCAAGGTGGTCTTGATCAGCACCACGGCGTTGAAATACAGGGGCTGCGAGCCCGTCTCGACACCCCACGGCTCCGTCTCGTACACCGGGGACACCGCCTTGACCCGCAGGCCGGGGGTGTCCTCCAGCGCGTCGATCGCACCTTGCAGCGTCTCCAGGCGGTTGCCGAGATTGCTGCCGAGCGAGATCACGGCCCGTTTCGGGTTGCTCAGCGTGACATCGGCGTCGTCCACCTGCTTCACCACGGAGGCGGGGACGGGCTGCACGGTCGGGTCGCTACGCGGGGTCATACTCGGCTCCGGGTGATCGTAATGGTCACGTCGTCGAACGGGACGGTGATCGGGGCGTCCGGCTTGTGCACGACCACCTCGACCTCCATCACCGCGTCATGCTTGAGGCACTGGTCGGCGATCCGCTCCGCGAGCGTCTCGATCAGGTCGACCGGCTCGCCCCGTACGACGTCCACGACCTCTTCCGCCACCACGCCGTAGTGCACGGTCTTCGCCAGGTCGTCGTCGGCCGCTGCGGGCCGGGTGTCCAGACCCAGCACCAGATCCACGATGAAGGTCTGACCCTCCTCGCGCTCCCGGGGGAAAACCCCGTGATTTCCGCGGGCCTTGAGGCCACGCAGCGCGACACGATCCACGCGAATCACTCCCACTGGTCATCGGATGTGCGGGCACGCTCCGGCCTCGGCCGAGACACCGCCCTGCTGTCGAATCTACCTGCGAGCACCGACGGTGCCCGCCCAAAGATGCTATGGACACCGGGCCGGACTGCTGCTAGAGCCGCGCGTCCCGAAAGTCGCGCCTACCCGCGCCACCGCTCCCCACTCCCTACCCGGGCACTCAGTGCCTCGAACGAGTGGTCCACCACACTTCGCGCCGGCTGTGCTGAATCCCGCGCCGACCTCCGCGCCGACTCCGCGAGGTCAGTCCTCGTCCTCGTCCGCGCCGTCCGCCAGGACAGGCGAGCCGTGGTGCGCCCACACCTTCCAGTCGCCCGAATCGGCCCGCCGGAACACATTCGTCGCCACGACGAGCTGGCCGATCAGCGGCCCCACCGCGCCGTCGTCCTCGGCCGGGCCGCCGCTCAGGATGTTCTCGGTGCAGGTGACCAGCGCGGTGTCGCCCACCACGTCGATCTCCACGTCCGTCAGGAAGAACTGAATGTACTCGGTGTTCGCCATGATCAGCGCGTACGAGCGCAGCACTTCGCCGCGACCGCGCAGCACCGGCCAGCCCGGGTGAACACAGCTGACCTGGCCGTCGAGCCACAGCTCGTCCATGGCCTCCGCGTCGCCCTGCTCCATCGCCTCGTACAGTGCCGTGTTCGCCAGCTCGACCTGCTCTATGTCCGTACGAGGCGTCACACGACCCCCGCAGAACCAACAGGAGGTACGGAACCGGCAGGACGGACGGAACCAGCAGGCTGTACGGAACCGGCAGCGGCGCCCTCGACGGCCCGCGCCACCCGCACCCCGTCCGCGCTCGCGCCCACCTCGTGCACCCGTACCGCCCACGCGCCCTCGCGCGCCGCGATGGCCGAGACGGCGGCGGTCGCCGCGTCCCGCTCCCGCGCGGGCGGCGGGGCGCCCTGGTCACCGGCGAGCACCCGGCCGAGGAAGCGCTTGCGCGACGCGGCCACCAGCAGCGGCCGGGCCAGCTCGCGGCGCAGCTCGGCGAGGCCCGCGAGCAGTGCCAGGTCGTGGTCCGCGGTCTTCGCGAAGCCCAGGCCCGGGTCGACGACGATCCGCTCCAGCGCGATGCCGCCGGCCACCGCCCGGTCCACGCTCGCGCGCAGCTCGGCGACGACTTCGGCGACGACGTCCGTGTAGTGGGCCCGGTGGTTCATGTCGATGCTCTGGCCCCGCCAGTGCATCACCACGAACGGCACCCCGGCCGCGGCCACCGCCGGCACCATGGCCGGGTCCGCCGAACCGCCGCTCACATCGTTGACCAGCACCGCCCCGGCCGCGATCGCCTGTTCGGCGACGGCTGCCCGCATGGTGTCGACGCTGACCACGGCGCCCGCCGCGGCCAGCTCCCGGACGACCGGCACGACCCGGCGCAGTTCCTCGGCCTCATCGACCCGCAGCGCGCCGGGCCTGGTCGATTCACCGCCCACGTCGACCAGGTCCGCGCCGGCGTTCACCAGGTCCAGGCCGTGCTTCACCGCCAGCTCGCCATCGAACCACTGGCCGCCGTCGGAGAAGGAATCGGGCGTGACGTTCACGACCCCCATCACCGCACAGCGGTCCCACTCCGGCAGACCGGCCACCCGGCCGCGCAACGTACTCATGCCACCAGCCTAGGCCGTGTCCGGTGGTGCTCCGTTGCCGGAGCCGTAGCCGCCGGACGCCGCGCTCCGCGCCGCCCGGTCCCCGCCGGTGGCGTCCGGGGCTGTCCAGAGCCGTTGGAGCGCCGTCCAGCGCCCTGTCGGGCGACCCGCGTCAGGCGATCCGCTCGACTTCGGCGACCCGTACGGGACCGGCGTGCGCGCAGGGCCGTCGCGCCTTCGGCGTGCGCCCCCGGCCCAGCAGCCGGGGCAGCGCGAGCGTGAGAAAGCCCTCGGCCTGCATCGCGGCGAAGCCGATCCGGGGCAGGTCGCGAGTGTTGCGGAACACCACGAAGCGCGGCTCCCAGCGCGGCTGGAACTTCGCGTTGAACTTGTACAGCGACTCGATCTGGAACCAGCGGGACAGGAAGACCAGCAGCCCGCGCCAGCCGCGCAGCACCGGCCCGGCCCCCAGCCGCTCGCCGCGGGCGAGCGCGGAGCGGAACATCGCGAAGTTCAGCGACACCCGCTGCACCCCGAGCCGGGGCGCGGCCTGGAGCGACGCGACGATCAACAGCTCGTTCATCCCGGGGTCGGCGGCCCGGTCCCGTCGCATCAGTTCCAGCGACATGCCGTCCGCGCCCCACGGCACGAAGTGCAGGACGGCGTGCAGGTCTCCGTACGGGCCTGCGACCGCGCTCGCCGGGCTCTGCGCGCCCCCCGGAGCCGCCGTGCCGGCGGGGGCGTCCGCGTCGCTCCGGTGGGCGGTGGCGATCACCGCGTCGCCGTCCGCCGCGTCGCCGATCCGGCCCAGCGCCATCGAGAAGCCGCGCTCGGTGTCGGTGCCGCGCCAGGCGTCGGAGGCGCGCCGGATGCGGGCCATCTCCTCCGGGCCGATCTCGTCGGCCCGGCGCACCTGGGTCGTGTAGCCGTTGCGCTCGATCCGCTTGACCATCTGCCGTACGTTGCGCATCGCGCGGCCCGACATGGTGAAGTCCGCGACGTCGACGATCGCCTCGTCGCCCACCTCCAGCGCGTCCAGGCCGGTCTCGCGGGTCCACACCTCGCCGCCGGTCTCACTGCACCCCATGACGGCGGGGGTCCAGGAGTGCGCCCGTGCCTCCTCCATGAAGCGTTCGATCGCGCCCGGCCATGCCTCCACGTCCCCTATGGGGTCGCCGCTGGCGAGCATCACGCCGGAGACGACCCGGTAGCAGACGGCCGCCTTGCCGCTGGGCGAGAAGACCGCGCCCTTGTCGCGGCGCAGCGCGAAGTGGCCGAGCGAGTCACGCGCCCCGTGCTTGGCGAGCAGTCCGCGCAGCCGGTCCTCGTCGTCGGCGGTGAGCCGGGCGGCGGGATGTTCGGGGCGGAAAGCCAGGTAGGCCGTGGTCGCCACGGTCAGCAGGCCGAGCGCGCCCAGTGAGTAGCCGACGGTGTCGCCCACCGTGCCCCGGTAGCCGATCGGCCCCTCGAAGCCGAACAGCCCCCACAGCACATGCTCCAGCCGGGACAGCAGCGAGGGGTGGCCGATGATCCGGCCGGGGTGTGTGTTGACGATCACCAGGCCGAGCGCGACGCTCACGCCGCCCAGCACCACGAAGTTGCCCAGCGCCTTCCAGCGGCTGCGCGGGTCGGGCAGCGCGGCGAACTCCCGCCGGTGCCGCACGAGGAAGGCCATCAGCAGCAGCGACAGCAGCACGCCGCCCACCGAGTGCCGGTAGAGCAACTGCGCGGCGGCTCCCAGCGGCAGCAGGGCCACGGCCGCGCCCCAGGCGCGCCGCTTGTGCCGCTTGAGGCCGTGGGCCAGCAGCAGCAGGATCAGGCCGACGACGATCGAGGCGGCGGCGGCCAGCGGGCTGACCGCGCCGGGCAGCACCTCGGCGACGGCGTGCATCCGGCTGTGCCGAAAGCGCGGGAAAACGCCGGCGGCGACGTCCAGCAATCCGATGACCGTGCAAGCCGTCCCGACGAGAGAGGGGACAATAACCGCTCTGGGCCCTCGCATCAGACGGCGCAGCCATCCCGGTTCCCTGGGAACCGTTTCGGACTTTTCGTCATCTACCCTGACAGACATCTGTACCCGTCGCCCCGTCACGTCGAGAGATCTTGCGCCCGTAGGCAGCAGTATCCGGACAATTCGCGTCCTGTAGGACGGCAATAAGGCGGCCGGGGTTCCCTTTGCGGCATCGGCCACCGGTCCGCCTTTCAGAAAGATCGTCATGGGCCTCACCAGCAAGAAGGTTCTGCTGCTGGCTGCCGTACTGGCAGTGCTGCTGTTCGCCCTGACCGTTTGGCTCTGGCCGCGGCTCGCCCGGCGCAGCGCGCCCGCGGTGTTGGGCCGCGTCGGCGTACTGCTCGCGACCCAGCTCTCGCTGATCGCCGCCCTCGGGCTCGCCGCCAATTACTCCTTCGGCTTCTACGCCTCGTGGGCCGATCTCCTCGGCCAGGAGAACCAGCCGGGTGTGGTGGTCGACCACCACACCCGCCCCAACGGTACCCAGCTGAAGGTGACCGGCACACAGCGCGTCGCCGTGACCGGCGGCGGTGCGCCCACTATCGGCGGCAAGATCGAAAAGGTGCAAGTCGAGGGCGTACGGTCGCGGATCGCCGCCCCGGCGTACGTCTATCTGCCGCCCGAGTACTTCCAGCCGCGCTACAAGACCCGCGCCTTCCCCGTCGCGGTGGTCCTGACCGGCTACCCGGGCACCGCCGAGGCCCTGATCAAGGGGCTGAAGTTCCCCGAGCGGGCGCACGGCATCGCGAAGGCCGGCCGGATGCAGCCGACGATCCTGGTGATGATGCGGCCGACCCTCGCCCCGCCCCGCGACACCGAGTGCATGGACGTCCCCGGCGGGCCGCAGACCGAGACGTTCTTCACCCAGGACCTGCGCAAAGCGATGTCCGGCCACTACCGGATCGGCGACAAGGCCCGTAGCTGGGGGATCATGGGCGACTCGACGGGCGGCTACTGCGCCCTCAAGCTCGCCATGCGCCACCCCGAGTCCTACTCGGCCGCCGCCTCGCTCTCCGGCTACTACAAGGCCCCGATCGACTCCACGACCGGCGACCTGTTCGGCGGCGACCCGCAGCTCGCCCGCGAGAACGACCTGATGTGGCGGCTCGACCACCTGCCCGCGCCGCCCGTCTCGCTGCTGGTCACCAGCAGCAGGCACGGCGAGAAGAACTACCGGTCGACGATGGACTTCATGAAGAAGGTGAAGTCCCCCACCACGATCTCGTCGGTCATCCTCGACAGCGGCGGCCACAACTTCAACACCTGGAGCCGCGAGGTCCCGGCGACCCTCACCTGGATGGGCGCCCACCTCCACAGCCGGTGACGGCAGCCGGTGACGGCAGCCGGTGACGGCAGCCGGTGACGGCAGCCGGTGACGGCAGCCGGTGACGGCAGCCGGTGACGGCAGCCGGTGACGGCCCGGTCCGCCGGTGGACGCCGACCGGTGACGGCAGCCGGTGACCGCCCGGTCCGCCGGTGACCGCAGCCGGTCACGCCCGGCCGGGGCCCCGCTCCAAGAGCTCGCGCCCCGCCCCGGCCCCGTCGTACCCGCCTCAGCGGCCGATGATCAGGCTCATCGCCTCGGAGCGGGTCGCCGGGTCGCGGAGCTGGCCGCGCACGGCCGAGGTGATCGTCTTGGCGCCGGGCTTGCGGACCCCGCGCATCGTCATGCACATGTGCTCGCACTCGATCACGACGATCACACCGCGCGGCTCCAGTATCTCCATCAGCGATTCGGCGATCTGGGTGGTCAGCCGCTCCTGGACCTGCGGGCGGCGGGCGAACACGTCCACCAGCCTGGCCAGCTTGGACAGACCGGTGATCTTGCCGTCGGCGGACGGGATGTAGCCGACGTGGGCGACCCCGACGAACGGCACCAGGTGGTGCTCGCAGGAGCTCATCACCTCGATGTCCTTCACCAGGACCATCTCGTCGTGGCCCAGGTCGAAGGTCGTCGTCAGGACGTCCTCCGGCCGCTGCCACAACCCCGCGAATATCTCCCGGTAGGCGCGCGCCACCCGCCCCGGCGTCTCCCGCAGGCCCTCCCGGTCCGGGTCCTCGCCGACCGCGATGAGGAGCTCGCGCACCGCGTCCTGCGCCCGCTTCTCGTCGAACACGCCGATGGTGCCTTCGCCGTCCAACGGGGTGGGAGTCGCCCCGCCGGAGGCAGGGGAAGGGTCGGTCATGGAAGCCTCGTTCCTCGTACCTGAACACGCGCACATGCGGAATGCCGCGCCACCAGGCTAAAACCCTGATGGCGCGGCATCCATTCCGGGGCCTGTGTGGCTCCCGGGATCAGCTCGGTGAATCAGCTGTCGCTGCGGGGCTCCTCGGGAAGCTCCACCGTCTCCGTCGGTGTGCCCGTTCCGGGCGCGAGGTCCGTCGTTCCGGCCGTGACCGCGGGCTGCGAGCCGTTGGTCAGCGTGAGCTCCTTGGGGGAGAGCACCGGCGGGCGGGACGACGGCGTACGACGCGAGGAACCGGTCCACGCCGGGCGGGCCGGGCGCTTCACGATGGTCTTGAAGACCTCGGCGATCTCATCCTTGTTCAGCGTCTCCCGTTCCAGGAGGGCCAGCACCAGGTTGTCGAGAACGTCGCGGTTCTCGACCAGGATCTCCCACGCCTCGTTGTGCGCGGTCTCGATGAGCTTCTTGACCTCTTCGTCGACCAGCGCGGCGACCTCTTCCGAGTAGTCGCGCTGGTGACCCATGTCACGGCCGAGGAACGGCTCCGCGCCGTCCTGGCCGAACTTGATCGCACCGAGACGCTCGGTCATGCCGTACTGGGTGACCATCGCGCGGGCCGTGGTGGTGGCCTTCTCGATGTCGTTCGAGGCGCCCGTCGTGGGGTCGTGGAACACGAGTTCCTCGGCCGCACGGCCGCCCATCATGTACGCGAGCTGGTCCAGCATCTCGTTGCGCGTGGTCGAGTACTTGTCCTCGTCCGGGAGCACCATCGTGTAGCCGAGGGCGCGCCCGCGGGCCAGGATGGTGACCTTGTGCACCGGGTCGCTGTTCGGAGAGGCCGCCGCGACCAGGGCGTGTCCGCCCTCGTGGTACGCGGTGATCTTCTTTTCCTTCTCGCTCATGATCCGGGTCCGCTTCTGCGGTCCGGCCACGACACGGTCGATCGCCTCGTCCAAGGAGTGGTTGTCGACCAGCTTCTTGTTGCCACGGGCGGTCAGCAGCGCGGCCTCGTTCAGCACGTTCGCGAGGTCGGCGCCGGTGAAGCCCGGCGTACGACGGGCGACGGCCCGGAGGTCGACCTCCGGCGTGACCGGCTTGCCCTTCGCGTGCACCTTGAGGATCGCCAGCCGGCCCAGCAGGTCGGGCCGGTCGACCGCGATCTGCCGGTCGAAGCGGCCCGGACGCAGCAGCGCCGGGTCGAGGATGTCCGGCCGGTTCGTGGCGGCGATCAGAATGACGCCGCCCTTCACGTCGAAGCCGTCCATCTCGACGAGCAGCTGGTTGAGCGTCTGCTCGCGCTCGTCGTGACCGCCGCCCATGCCGGCGCCGCGGTGCCGGCCGACGGCGTCGATCTCGTCGACGAAGACGATGGCCGGGGCGTTCGCCTTGGCCTGCTCGAAGAGGTCGCGCACTCGGGAGGCGCCGACGCCGACGAACATCTCGACGAAGTCGGAACCGGAGATCGAGTAGAACGGAACGCCCGCCTCACCCGCGACAGCGCGAGCGAGCAGCGTCTTGCCCGTGCCGGGCGGGCCGTACAGCAGGACACCCTTGGGGATCTTGGCGCCGACGGCCTGGAACTTCGCCGGCTCCTGGAGGAACTCCTTGATCTCGTGGAGCTCCTCGACCGCCTCGTCGGCCCCCGCCACATCGGTGAAGGTCGTCTTGGGGGTGTCCTTGGTGATGAGCTTGGCCTTGGACTTCCCGAACTGCATGACTCGGGAGCCGCCGCCCTGCATCTGATTCATCAGAAACAGGAAGACGACGACGATGAGGACGAACGGCAGCAGCGAGAGCAGGATCCCGACGAACGGGTTCTGCTTGGACGGCGAGACGGTGTAACCGTCGGAGACCTTGCCGTCCTGGTACTTCGCCTGCAGATCGTTGGCCAGCTTGGCGCCCTGGTCGCCGATGTAGCTGGACTGGATCTTGTTGCTGCCCTTGACCTTGAAGTCGCCCTTGAGCTCAACCTTGATCTTGGCTTCGTCGCCGGTAGTGAGCTCGGCGGACTTGATCCTGTTGTCTGAGATCGATTTGATGACCTCACCGGTGTCGACCGTCTTGTAGCCGCCGGACGAGCCGACGACCTGCATCAACACGACCACGGCGAGGACGGCCAGCACGATCCACATGACCGGCCCACGGAAGTATCGCTTCACGTCCATCGATACGGGGCGCAAGCACCCCGTCCCTCCTGCCACAGTGAGGCACGGCAACCCATCAGGGGCTGCCTGTGCATACGGTCTATTACCGGCCTCTGGGAGGCCTGACCTTCGGACGGTACCCCAGCATTGTCACCCGACGCCGCCGTGGACGGTCAACAAACCCGCCTTCCCAACCTTCAACGGTGGGAAACGGGTGAGGGTTCCCGGGTTCAGCCGCCGTAGACGTGCGGCGCGAGCGTGCCGACAAACGGCAGATTGCGGTACTTCTCGGAGTAGTCGAGCCCGTAGCCGACGACGAATTCATTGGGAATGTCGAAACCGACCCACTTCACGTCGATATCGACCTTGGCCGCTTCAGGCTTGCGCAGCAGCGTGCACACGTTGATCGAGGCCGGCTTGCGCGAGCTGAGGTTCGACAGCAGCCAGGACAGCGTCAGGCCGGAGTCGATGATGTCCTCGACGATCAGCACGTCCCGGCCGGCGATGTCGGTGTCGAGGTCCTTGAGGATCCGCACCACGCCGGAGGACTTGGTTCCGGCGCCGTACGACGACACCGCCATCCAGTCCATCGTGACCGGGGTGGACAGCGCCCGCGAGAGGTCCGCCATCACCATCACCGCGCCCTTGAGCACGCCGACCACGAGCAGGTCCCTGCCCGCGTACTCCGCGTCGATCTTGGCTGCCAGCTCGGCCAGTTTGGCGTCGATCTCTGCCTTGGTGATGAGCACCGACTGTAGGTCGGTGCCCATGTCCTTGTCGTCCACCGCGTCACTCTCGTTCGATCCAGCTAGCCCTGCCGAATGACCAGACTGCCACACCGGCGACGGACCTCCACCCGGCCGGGCAGGTTGATGGCCCCCTGCCCCCTCCAGTCGGTGATCAGGCGGTCGATCTCCTCGATGTGCCGGGCGAACAGCGAACCGGCGGGCGAGCCCGCCGTGATGGCCGCGCGGCGCAGCACCCGGCGGCGGACGGCGGGCGGCAGCGCGTACAGCTTGGCGGCGTCGAGGTCGCCGCGCTCGTCCCGGACGGTGGGGTCCGCCCGGCGCGCCCAGTCGTCCAGGGCGTCGGCGTCGTCCCTGGACAGCTGCGCGGTTCTGGCCAGCGCCTCGACGACGCCCTTGCCGAGCGCCTTCTCCAGGGTGGGCAGGGCTTCGTGCCTGACCCGGGAGCGGGTGTAGACCGGATCGGTGTTGTGCGGGTCCTCCCAGACCGGCAGTGACTGCACCAGGCATGCCTTGCGGGCCGTCTGCCGGTCCAGCTGGAGGAACGGCCTGCGATAGCGGCCCACCGAGGCGGCGCTGCCCTGGCCCGCTCCGCCCGCGCCGCTGGACACCGCCGCCATCCCGGACAGCGAGCGGGTGCCGGAGCCGCGGGCCAGGCCGAGCAGCACGGTCTCGGCCTGGTCGTCGCGGGTGTGACCGAGCAGCACGGCGGCGGCGCCGTGCCGCTCCGCGGCCTCGTCGAGGGCGGCGTAACGGGCGTCACGGGCGGCGGCCTCGGGGCCGCCCGACCTGCCGACGTCCACCGCGACGACGTCGACCGGATCGAGCCGCAGCGCGCGGAGCCGGTTGACGACCTCGGCGGCCCGCAGGTCGGAGCCGGGCTGCAGCCGGTGGTCCACGGTCACGCCGCCGGCCCGGATGCCGAGCTTGGGCGCTTCGAAGGCGAGCGCGGACGCCAGCGCCATCGAGTCGGCGCCGCCGCTGCACGCGACGAGTACGAGGGGCTGGTCGCCGTGCCGGGCGAGGGCGAGGCGGTCGGCGTCGAGGGGGTCAGGGCCGCCATCAGGGCTGTAGTAGTCAGAGCTGGAGTCAGGGCCGAGGCGATCGATGGTGCGACCGGCGGCGGGGCGGCGGGGCGGGGCGGCCGAGCCGGCCTGGGTGAGTACGTCGTGGAGTACGCGGCGGACCGCCAGGCGTATCGCGGCGACCGCTGGATTGGGACCCATGTCCGTTTCCCATCACTGAAAGGGGGAGTGCCTCGGGGCCGCATGACATTTCGTCACGCTGCGTGCCTCGATGGTGACAGAGGCGAGTCGTTCCCCGAGCATCGCACGCCTACCCCCGCCTCACGGTCCCTCGGATGGGTGATTGCTGGTGCGTTGTCGTGCCATCGGGCGCATCCCTGTCAGGAATCTGTCTTACGGTGCACCCGCGCGACCCAGTCCGCCGGTTTGGCGATCTCCGCCTTGGTCGGCAGCGTGTTCGGAGAAGTCCAGACGCGATTGAACCCGTCCATGCCGACGTCCTCGACCACCGCCCGTACGAACCGCTCCCCGTCCCGGTACTGCCGCAGCTTCGCGTCGAGGCCCAGCAGCCTGCGCAGCGCCTGGTCCAGCCGGCCCGCGCCCTTGGCCCTGCGCTGCTGGAACTTCTCCCGGATCTCGGCGACGGAGGCGACCACGTCCGGGCCGACGCCGTCCATCACGAAGTCCGCGTGCCCTTCGAGCAGCGACATCACGGCGGTCAGCCGGCCGAGGATCTCCCGCTGGGCCGGCGTCTGCACCAGTTCGACCAGACTCCGGCCGCCGTCCTCCGCGTCGTCGGGCCGGTTGCCCGTCAACGACTGGGCCGCCTCGCGAAAACGTTCGAGGAGGGTCCCGGGGTCGATCTCGGTCTCGCTGAGGAACGACTGGATCTCGCCCTCGATGTGGTCGCGCAGCCACGGGACGGCGGTGAACTGAGTCCGGTGCGTCTCCTCGTGCAGGCACACCCACAGCCGGAAGTCGTGCGGGTCCACGTCGAGTTCACGCTCGACGTGCACGATGTTCGGAGCCACCAGCAGCAGCCTGCCGCCCCCCGCGCCACCACTGCCCGCCGGCAGGTCGCGGGTCGCCGGCGCGAACGTCTCGTACTGGCCGAGCACCCGCGAAGCCAGGAACGACAGCAGCATCCCCAGCTCAACGCCGGTGACCTTCCCGCCGACCGCCCCGAGCATGGCCCCGCCGGGGCCCGAGCGGCGCTCCTGCATCTTGTCCAGCAGCGGCCTGAGCACCTCGCGGAAGCCCGCGACGTTCGCCTTCACCCAGCCCGCCCGGTCCACGACGAGGACAGGGGTGTCGTGCTCCGCCGCGACGTATTCGCCGCCGGCGATTCCCGGGGGTGCCATGCGGGTGAACGCCCGCACATGCTCCTCCGAGGACTTCGCGTGCCTGCGCAGCTCGGCGACGATGGCTCGCGCCTCGTCCCTCGTCACCTCGGGGCCAGGCCGTACCAGCCGGGTCGCGGTCGCAACCGCGAGATTCCAGTCGACCATCTCCGCACCACCGATGCTCGTCATTGCTTCACCGTACGTGTCGCGCTGGGCGGCGGGGTAGCGAACGGGGGCGTTTCTCGGTGGGGCGGTGGCCTTGCGGCGGCGTCAGCGGTGGCCTCGCGGCGGCGGTGCGGCGGCGTTGGGACGGCGGTGCGGCGGCGTCGCGACGGCGGTGCGGCGGCGTTGGGAGGCGGCGGGAGGCGTTGGGAGGCGGCGGTGCGGGTCGTCCTGGGGCGTCGGTGGGACGTTGGTGACGGGGGCGGGGCCTGCGGGGCGGTAGGTCCTGGACCGTATATTTACGGGCCTGGCGGCCCACAAATACACGACAGCGTCCAGGACCTACCGCCCCTCCGGCCCCACCCCCTCCCGTTGAGTCGCGACCCCGGGGCCGGCCCATGAAACGGTTCCGGGGGCCCGACACCTCGCGTTGAGTCGCGCCCCGGGGGCGGTTCGTGGGCCGGGCCACGGCTCCCGTCTCGTCGCGCCCTCGGGGGCCCTTCGTGGGTCGGCCCCGCCCCTTCGTTGAGTCGCGCCCCGCCCCGCCAAGCGGGCAGCCTTTCGATCGGTTCAGCGGCAGCCGCAGTTCGCTACCGCTGAGGCCATCCGGTCCAGTGCTTGCTGGGCTCCGTGCGGGTCGCTGGTTCCGTTGGTCATGAAGGCGAAGACCAGGAGGCGGCCGTCGGCGTCCACCACCGTGCCGGCGAGGGTGTTCACGCCGGTGAGGGTGCCGGTCTTCGCGCGGACCACGCCCACTCCCACGGAGTCCTTGTCGCGGTAGCGGTCGCGCAGCGTGCCGCTGAAGCCGGCTACCGGCAGGCCGGTGAGGATCGGCCGCAGCTCGGGGTGGTCGGGGTCGGCGGCGCGGGCCAGGAGTTGGGTGAGCAGGGACGCGGGGGCCTTGTCCGCGCGGTTGAGGCCGCTGCCGTCCTCGAAACGCGCTCCGTCGAGGGGCAGCCGGAGCTTCTTGAGCTGCTTGCGTACGGCCTTCCCCGCGCCGGAGAAGCTCGCCGGGTGGCCGGTGGCGATCGCCGTGCGGCGGGCCAGGGCCTCGGCGATGTCGTTGTCGCTGTGCGTCAGCATCCGCTCGACCAGCGCGGACAGCGGCAACGAGCGGGTACGGGCCAGCCGGCGCGCGTCTTTCGGCGGGCGCTGCGGGCTCGGGTCGCTCTTGATCTTGATGCCGCGGTCGCGCAGCAGATCCGCGAAGCTGTGCGCGGCGGACGGAGCGGGCTTCTCGGCGCGCGCCGCCGGGCCGTGGCCGCTGTCGTCGAGCCGGGCCTCGTCGGCCATCAGGGCGCTGACCGGCGCGAGGTTCTCGTTCGGGCCCAGCGGGTGCACCGCGGGACCCGAGTAGAGCGAGGCGTCGTAGCCCAGCTTGACCTTCGTGGCGCCGCGCTTCTTGAGCTTCCGGGCGGTGTCGTCGGCGAGTGCGCGCAGGTCGGCCGCGCCCTCGGCGTCGGCGTGTGCGGTCAGCGTGGGGTCGCCGGCGCCGACGAGAATGATCTCCCGCTTCTCGCCGGGGGCCGAGACGACCGTCGTGTCGATGCGGTGGTCCGGGCCCAGCGCGGAGAGCGCGGCCACCGCCGTCGCGAGCTTGATCGTCGAGGCGGGTGTCGCGGCCTCGTCCTGCCGCGCGCCGAACAGCTCGCCGCCGGTGGCGGCGTCCACCACGGACGCGGTGCGCACCGGCCCGAGCGCCGGGGCCTTGAGGAGCGGCGCGAGGGCGTCCGCGAGGCCCGGAGCGGTGGGCGGCGGGATCGCGTCGGTCTCCGCGCTCCGGGAGCGCATGGGGTCCCCCGTGCTGCCCGGATCGGGGCGGTCCGCGGAACTGTCGGAGCCGTCGGAGCCCGATTCGAGCGGCGCGAGCACCTCGGCGGCGCTGGGCGCGGGGCGCGGCAGGGGCGCCACATCGTGATGCCCGCCACGCGCGAGCTCTTGGGCGGCGGCGCGCCCCCGCTCCGCCGTACGCTGGCCCGAGTCCCACGGACCGGCCGCGGTCACCGCCCCGGCAGCGACCGCGAGACCGACTACGGCGGAGCCCGCGACCAGCTGCCACGTCTGCTGCGTTCGACGTGTCTGTCGCGAACCGAATTGCCGCACAAACCGCCATGATCTGGTCAGCGGCACCTCGGACCAGCCCCTTTCGCGATCACACACTTGCGTGGGGGACACTTAACCACCCGAAGTATGTGCTGATCATGGAGGAGCCACCCGTGGAGTTCGACGTCACCATCGAGATCCCGAAGGGTTCGCGGAACAAGTACGAGGTGGACCACGAGACCGGTCGTATCCGCCTCGACCGTCGACTCTTCACCTCGACCAGCTACCCCGCCGACTACGGCTTTGTGGATAACACCCTCGGTGAGGACGGCGACCCGCTGGACGCGCTCGTCATCCTCGACGAGCCGACTTTCCCGGGCTGCGTCATCAAGTGCCGCGCGATCGGCATGTTCCGGATGACCGACGAGGCAGGCGGCGACGACAAGCTGCTCTGCGTCCCGGCGTCCGACCCGCGGGTCGAGCACCTGCGCGACATCCACCACGTTTCCGAGTTCGACCGTCTGGAGATCCAGCACTTCTTCGAGGTCTACAAGGACCTGGAGCCCGGCAAGTCGGTCGAAGGCGCGAACTGGGTCGGCCGCACCGAAGCCGAAGCCGAGGTCGACGCCTCGGTCAAGCGCCTCGCGGACGCGGGCGGCAAGCTGCACTGAGGTCCACGGAGGACTACGGCGGTCCACGGAGGCCGGTGGCTTTGTACGCCACTGGCCCCGTACGGGCTACTGGCCCCGTACGAGCTATCGGGCCCGTACGCGGATGGGCGGCACACCCCGATGGGGGCGCGCCGCCCATCGGCGTGTCCGGACACAGCCATTCGCCGCAGCGAGATGGGCAGTCGGCGACACAGACCTCCGAGGTCGGCGACACACCCGTACGGCGGGTCGGCCACAAGCCCGTATGCCAGGCCGACCACGAGCTCGTATGGCGGTTGGCCACGAGCTCGTCCGGGGCCGGGCCACGCACTCCCCCCGGGCGCGACTCAACGGGAGGGGGTGGGGCCGGAGGGGCGGTAGGTCCTGGACGCTGTCGTGTATTTGTGGGCCGCCAGGCCCGTAAATATACGGTCCAGGGCCTGCCGCCCCGCAGGCCCCGCCCCCGTCACCAACGTCCCACCGACGCCCCAGGACGGCCCGCACCGCAGGCCCCGCCCCCGGCACCCACAACACCGCACCGCCACCCCCATACGGCCCGCGCCCGACACCAAAGTCCCACCCGGCGCCCCAGGACAGCCCGCACCGCCCCTCGCGACGCCGCCATGCCCCCGCTCAGAACCCCCGCGTCCGCTTCGCCGCCCGCCGCCCCGCCGCCGCGACCTCGCCGCCCGGCGCGCGGATGAACAGGCGCGCGACCTCGCTTCCGAGGTTCACGCCGATCGCGATGGCGAGGGCCAGCGCCGCCGCCGTCGTCAGCGATTTGAACCCGCCGTTCGTATCGCCCTGGGCCAGTCCGAGCAGCCCGAAGTACGTGGCGCTACCGGGCAGCAGCGGGCCGATCGCCGCCGTGACGTAGGGCAGCGCCGACGCGTAGCGGTAGCGGGAGAGCAGTTGGCCGAAGAGGCCGACCAGGCCGGCGGCGATCGTGGTCGCGGCCACCGCGGAGAGCGGCCCGGTGTCGTGCAGCGCGCCGTAGACGACCCAGGCGACGCCGCCGTTGAGGGTCGCGAACAGCACGGTGTGACGTTCCTGCTGGAGCAGCACGCAGAAGGCCAGGGCGAGCAGCATCGCGGCGAGGGTCTGCAGGACCGGCCGTTCGACGCGTTGCAGCGCCTCAGGGTCGAGGTCCGCGTTGAACAGCGTCACGCCGCCGTACAGCACGATCAGCACGCCGCAGACGATGCCGACGATGAGGTAGCCGACCTCCAGCAGGCGGGCGGCGGCGGTGATGTAGTAGCCCGTCAGACCGTCCTGGACGCCGGAGACCAGCGCCCGGCCCGGGATCAGCGCGAACAGCCCGCCGGTGATGACCGCGCCGGCCTGTGACTTGTCCGCGTGGCCGAGGCTCAGCGCGAAGACGACTCCTATGGCGGCGGGCGGCATGGCCGCTGCCACGAACTGGTAGAACTCCGGCAGACCGCGCCCCGAGCAGAGCCAGGCCAGCCGGTCGCCGAGGACCGCGCCGAGCGCGGCTGCCAGGAAGACCAGGCCGCCGCCGCCGACCAGGATGCTCGCCGCGCCGGCCAGCAGGCCGGAGGCGAGGGTGAGGGCCCAGCCGGGGTACGGGTGGCGGTTACGCCGGATCTCGGCGAGCCGTCGGTAGGAGTCCTCCAGGGTCATGTCCCCGGAGGTGATGTCGTCGACGAGCCGGAAGACGGCGGCGAGCCGGGTGTAGTCGGTGCCGCGCCGG
The DNA here is from genome assembly GCF_035828615.1 of Streptomyces sp. H27-D2. NCBI lineage: Bacteria > Bacillati > Actinomycetota > Actinomycetes > Kitasatosporales > Streptomycetaceae > Streptomyces > Streptomyces sp. H27-D2. The sequence goes on from NZ_JAYMZR010000021.1 coordinate 74,480, forward strand.
CGCACCGTGCGGCTGGCGGTGATCGGGTCGTCGACCAGCGAGGGCTGGTACGAGACGGAGAGCAGCGTGAAGGTGACGGTCGGCTCGCAGCGGTCCAGCCCGTAGGCGTGCGCGACGCCGAACATGGCGGCCTCGACGTCCTCGGCGCCCTCGCCGCCGGCGAGCAGCAGTTCGCCGATACGCCGGGTCACGTCGAGGACGCGCGGCACGGCCGGGCCGACGTCGTCCTGCTTCTCGACCCGTTCGGGGAGCGGGCGCTCGGTGACCGGGATGCGCAGCATGGTGCGCATCCGGTCCTGCCAGGGCTGGTCCTTCGTCAGCCGGACGACGGGGATGCCGTGCGGCGGGGTGAAGGCGGGGAAGCGCATGGCCCCGGTGTTGTAGGTGGTGCGGTTCGAGGGGGCGCCCTGGCCCGGCCGGTCGGGCTGGACGATCGGGATGGCCTGGGTCGTCTGTGAGCTGGGGGGCGTGAAGGCGGAGCTCTCGGCCTCGGAGGGCGCCTCGGCGGTGAAGCCGCTGGGAATGGCGAATTCCGAGGTGGGCTGCTCGCCGTCCGGGTCGGGCGGCGGCGGCTGCGGCACCCCGAGCGGTGGTGTGAAAGCGCTGTGCGCCTCGTCGGACAGCGGCTTGCCGTCCTCCGGAACTGGGGGTTCCGATGCGCTGCGCTGTGGGTCGGGCACTGCTTCGCTCCTCTTACGCCTCCTGCCTATGCAAGGCCCACGATGCCTGATGCGCGGCGTGGATGCGCAGTGGGGGGGTCGCGGCGGGAGCGGCGGCGAGCCGCTGTCCTCCCGAGCCGGCCCGCCGCGGTCAAGGGCCGCGGCGGGTCGGGAGGGTGGCGGAGCGGGTGCGGAGCCGGGTGTCAGCGCTTGGCGTGTCGGCCGCGCTGGCCGGAGGAGGGGCCGTTGTTCGGGGGCTGGGTGTGCGGCGGCTGACCGCCGGGGGTGCCGGGGCCGCCGGGGGGCTGCGTACCGGGGGCGCCGGGCGCACCGGGAGCACCAGGGGGCTGCGCGCCGGGGGCCGGCGGGCCCGCGGCGGCGGCCTTCTTGCCCTTGCTGCGCGCCCGCAGGAACTCGATGGCGATGGGCACCACGGAGATCAGGACGATCAGGATCAGGATCGCTTCGATGTTCTTGTGGACGAACGCGACGTTGCCCAGCGCGGCACCCAGCAGGGTGACCCCGGCGCCCCACAGCGTGCCGCCGATGACGTTGAAGATGACGAACGAGCGGTAGTTCATCCGGCTGACACCGGCGATGATCGGCGTGAAGGTCCGTACGACCGGTACGAAGCGGGCCAGGATCAGCGACTTCGGGCCGTACTTCTCGAAGAATTCGTGCGCCTTCTCGACGTTCTCCTGTTTGAAGAGCTTCGAGTTGGGGCGGGTGAAGAGCGAGGGCCCGACCTTGCGGCCGAAGAGGTAGCCCACTTGGTCGCCGATGACCGCCGCGAGCACGACCAGGGTGCACACCAGCCAGAGCGGATGGTCCATCGTGCCGCCGGTGACCAGCAGACCTGTCGTGAACAGCAGGGAGTCACCGGGCAGGAAGAAGCCGATCAGCAGACCGGACTCGGCGAAGACGATGACCAGGACGCCGATCAGCCCGAAGGTGGAGATCAGGTAATCCGGGTCCAGCCAGCTCGGGCCGAGCGCGAGAGTGTTCACGGGGTGACAGGCTCCTGGGTCGAGGGCGCAGGCTCATGCGAGGCCCGGGCACAGGCGTGGGCCAATGTGCCGCCCAAAGCTATCAACGCCTCCGGGTACCCAGCAGTTCCAGTACCGGCCAACCGGGCACACGGCCGGCTGGCGTAAAGCGCCGACCTCGGCATGCGGTCGGCACCAGGAGACGTGAAGCTACGCAAAAGGAGGTATCGCGATGGGTATCGAGGATTTCGGCGGCGGCCAGGAGTCGACGTCGGATGTGCTGGTGGTCACGACGAACGACATTCCCGGCTACGACGTGCAGCGGGTCATCGGTGAGGTCTTCGGCCTGACGGTCCGCTCCCGGCACCTGGGCAGCCAGATCGGCGCGGGCCTCAAGTCCATGATCGGCGGCGAGCTGAAGGGCCTGACCAAGACCTTGGTCGAGACCCGCAACCAGGCGATGGAACGGCTCGTCGAGCAGGCGCGTTCGCGGGGCGCGAACGCGGTGCTGATGATGCGGTTCGACGTCACGGAGGCGGCTGACGTCGGCACCGAGGTGTGCGCGTACGGCACGGCCGTCGTCATCGCCCCCAAGGCGTAGCGGGCACCGCGCCCAAGGCGTAGCGGGCGCGTCACAGCGGGGGCAGGCCGGACCAGTACGCCAGACCAGGCAGGGCGGCAGCAGACCCGAAGGAGACGCACCCCATGGCGCTGCACAAGGGCCGGAGCGGCAACGGCAGGCGCGGCAAGGGGCAGGGCAGGCGCGCCGGCGGCCCGGACGCGCCCCGCGCGAACCAGGACGCGCGGGGCGCGCAGGTCGAGGCCGCGCGCCCCGCGCCCAATCCGTTCTACGGGGAGGCCGACCCGGTGGCCGGCATGGTCGCGGCCCCGCCCCGGCACCGCCTCCCCGACGGGCCGTTGCCGCCCAGCACCGCGTACCAGGTCGTCCATGACGAACTGATGCTCGACGGCAACTCGCGGCTCAATCTCGCCACCTTCGTCACCACCTGGATGGAGCCGCAGGCGGGCGTGCTGATGGCGGAGTGCCGCGACAAGAACATGATCGACAAGGACGAGTACCCGCGCACCGCCGAGCTGGAACAGCGCTGCGTCGCGATGCTCGCCGAGCTGTGGCACGCCCCGGACCCGGCGGAGGCCGTGGGCTGTTCGACCACCGGGTCGAGCGAAGCGTGCATGCTCGCGGGGCTCGCCCTCAAGCGCCGCTGGGCGCAGCGCAACGCGGACCGCTATCCGGCGCGGGCCCGGCCCAATCTGGTGATGGGCGTGAACGTCCAGGTGTGCTGGGAGAAGTTCTGCAACTTCTGGGAGGTGGAGGCCCGGCAGGTCCCGATGGACGGCGACCGCTACCACCTCGACCCGCAGGCGGCGGCCGAGCTGTGCGACGAGAACACCATCGGCGTGGTCGCCATCCTCGGCTCGACCTTCGACGGGTCGTACGAGCCGGTGGCCGAGCTGTGCGCGGCGCTCGACGCGCTGCGGGAGCGCACCGGGCTGGACGTCCCGGTGCATGTGGACGGGGCGTCGGGCGCGATGGTGGCCCCGTTCCTGGACGAGGCGCTGGTCTGGGACTTCCGGCTGCCGAGGGTCGCCTCGATCAACACCTCGGGCCACAAGTACGGCCTGGTGTACCCCGGAGTCGGCTGGGCGCTGTGGCGCGACGCCGAGGCGCTCCCCGAGGAGCTGGTCTTCCGGGTCAACTACCTGGGCGGCGACATGCCGACCTTCGCGCTCAACTTCTCCCGGCCCGGAGCCCAGGTCGTCGCGCAGTACTACACCTTCCTGCGGCTGGGCCGCGAGGGCTTCCGCGCCGTCCAGCAGACCTCGCGCGAGGTGGCCCGCTCGCTCGCCGAGCGGATCGGCGCGCTCGGCGACTTCCGGCTGCTGACGCACGGCGACGAGCTGCCCGTCTTCGCCTTCACCATGGCGGACGGGGTGACGAGCTACGACGTCTTCGACGTGTCACGCCGGATGCGGGAGCGCGGCTGGCTGGTGCCCGCGTACACGTTCCCCGCGAACCGGGAGGACCTGTCCGTGCTGCGGGTGGTCTGCCGCAACGGCTTCTCGATGGACCTCGCGGATCTGTTCCTGGCCGACCTGGAGCAGCTGACGCCCGAGCTACGGTCCCAGAGCGGCCCGTTGAACCGGCCGGAGGGCAAGGCGACCGCGTTCCACCACTAGGCCGTTTCTGACGGCTCTTGAAGCCGCCTCTCAGCTGGCGCAGGTGTTACCCGTGAGGCGTTCAGAGCCTCAAGAGGAGACGCGCACCGTGCCGAGCGACCGGCCCGGCCCGGCGACCGACCAAGAGCCGCCAGAAGGGCCCTAAGTCCTGTCTGATGACGGCGACTTCGGCGGTTCGAGAGTTCTGTCGAACTCGGCGCGGGACCGCGGCGTGTGACGGGTGGGCAGACTGCCCAAGGGGCCGGGGGTTACCCCTACTTGCATAGGCCCGCTGCCCGGATGGATCTGTGGATCTTGAATGCGCAGGCTGAGCGGATCGGGTTTCCGATGCACCGCGCAGGTTGCACAAGGAGAGTTCCCCATGACCGATCGTTCTCATCAGCTTCAGCGTGTTCGCGCAGCGTCGTCGTCCGGGCGGCGGCGGGTCGCGCTGATGGCCGTGGTGGCCGCTGCCCTGACCGTGGGCAGCACGCTGCCCGCGTCGGCGGCGCAGGCCCGCGGCTCCGACGATGTGGTGCGCAAGGGGCTGGAGCGCCTGGTGCAGGACGACAAGTACCCCGCCGCCCTGGCCGCTACCATCGGCCGGGACGGGCGTACCCGTAACTACACCGCCGGAGTCGCGGACGTGAAGACCGGGGCCAAGGTGCCGGTCGACGGGCAGGTGCGGATAGGGAGCAACACCAAGGCGTTCACCGCCACGGTCGTCCTGCAGCTGGTCGGCGAAGGCAAGGTCGATCTCGACGCCCCCATCGAGAAGTACCTGCCGAACCTGGTACGGGGCGAGGACATCGACGGCCGCAACATCACGGTGCGTCAACTGCTCCAGCACACCAGCGGACTGCCCAACTACACCGACGTCATGATGGATGACCTCATCGGCAAGGCCCGCCACACCTACTACCAGCCCCGCACCTTGCTCGACACGGCGCTGGCCCGCAAGGCGCTCTTCGCTCCCGGAACCAGCTGGTCGTACAGCAACACCAACTACATACTCGCCGGCCTGCTCATCGAGAAGGTCACCGGCCGTCCGCTGGCCGAGCAGATCACCAAGCGGGTCATCGACCGCGTCGGGCTGCGCCACACCTACTTCCCCGGCGTGGGCGACGAGCGCATCCGGGAAGCTCACCCCAAGGGCTACTCCTCGGCGAAGCCCGGGGAACCGCTGGAGGACATCACGGCCTTGGACCCCTCCTGGGGCTGGGCCGCCGGGCAGATGATTTCCACCCCCAGCGACCTGAACCGCTTCTTCTCCGCCCTGATCGGCGACAAGCTTCTCAAGCCCGCACAGCTCAAGCAGATGCGCACCACCGTCAAGGTCCCCGAGGATGCCGGTATGGGGTCCACCGTCCGGTTCGGACTGGGGGTGACCAGCACGCCGCTGAGCTGCGGCGGCCTGAGGTGGGGGCACGGCGGTACCATCCCCGGCTACGCCACGATGAACAGCGTCACCGAGGACGGCCGCGCCGCCGCGGTCGCCGTCACCGCCGCCATGCCGCCCACCCAGCAGGGCCCCGACAATGTCGAGGCCCTCGTCGACACCGCACTCTGCAAGTGACAGGCGACACGCTGCGGTGACGCGCGGCGACCTCGCGTTCATGCGTTGCTGGTGGCGGGTGTGCGTGGGGCGCGGAGTTGTCGGAGGTGGTTGACGCGGGCGTGGATCTCGGCGGGGGTCGGGGTGTCGGGTTCGTCTGCTGGGTGGGGCGGGGCGATGTGGCCTCGGTGGATGCGGCAGGTGCGGCAGAGGCCGCCGGGTAGGGCGTCGGGGCGGCCGGGTGCGCCGCAGCCGGTGCATTCCATGATCCGGCGGGGTACGGCGGCGTACTGCTGCGTGGCCGGTGCGGCGGGTGCGGGGGGCATCCGGTGGATGAGTCGGGTGCGGGCGAGGGCTCCGGGGCAGTGGACGGTGGGTGGCAGGCCGGTGGTGAGGGCTTGGATGAGGTGGTGGGTTCCGGTTCCGCAGGCGAGCCAGTCGGCGGCGAGGTTCTCCAGGTCGGCGCATTCGGTGGCCGAGAGGGCCATCCGGGGGTCGGTGCGGCCGAGGGTGGCCAGTGCTTCGTATGCCTCGGAGCGTGGTGCGCGCAGGGCGGGCGGGATGACGCGTTCCGGTCGGGCGGGGGGCTGTGTGCGGCCCGCGCGGGGGCGGGGCTGTGGGGCGGGGCGGGCCTCGGGTTGCGGGGCCGGGACCGGCTCCGGCTCGTTCTGAGGCACCGGCTCCCGCTC
>NZ_JAYMZR010000022.1:0-14222 GCF_035828615.1 Streptomyces sp. H27-D2
TGTATTTGTGGGCCGCCAGGCCCGTAAATATACGGTCCAGGACCTACCGCCCCGCAGGCCCCGACCCCGCACCACACTCACACCCGCACAAAGCCCCGCCCCATGCGTACGAATAGCCCGTACAGCGCTGCGAAACCCGTGCCCCCTGTCCTCCGCCCGCCCCCGCGAGTAGGCTCCCGCCTCTGTCGTCTGCTTGGAGGCACGGATGGCCCTCGGCGCCACATCCACCCCGGTACGAACCGCCCGAACGGCCCGCACCGCCCGCCGGTTGTCGGCCATGGTGGCCACCGCCGCACTGACGGCGACCCTCGGGGTGGCGTCGCAACCCGCGCACGCCGGGCCACCGGACCGCGCGGCCGACCGCGCGCCCGATCGCGCGACGCCCGGCGCGGCCCCCCGCACGCCCGCGAAGACGCCGGTGGCCACCGGCTACGGCGGCGCGGTCGCCAGCGTGGACGCGGACGCCTCGGCCGCCGGGATCGAAGTGTTGCGGCAGGGCGGCAACGCGGTGGACGCAGCGGTCGCGACGGCCGCGGCGCTCGGCGTCACCGAGCCGTACTCGTCGGGGATCGGGGGCGGCGGCTACTTCGTCTACTACGACGCGAAGCACCGCTCGGTGCACACCGTCGACGGCCGCGAGACCGCGCCGCGCAGCGCGGACAAGGACCTGTTCCTGGAGGACGGCAAGCCGCTCCCGTTCGAGGCCGCCGTCACCAGCGGCCTCAGCGTCGGCGCGCCGGGCACCCCCGCGACCTGGAAGGCCGCGCTCGACGCGTGGGGCAGCCGGCCGCTCGGACGGCTGCTGAAGCCCGCCGAGCGGCTCGCGCGGAACGGTTTCACGGTCGATGAGACCTTCCGCAAGCAGACCGCCGACAATCAGGCGCGCTTCGCGGACTTCCCCGCCAGCGCCGAACTGTTCCTGCCGAACGGGCAGCCGCCGAAGCCCGGTTCGACCTTCACCAACCCAGATCTGGCCCGTACCTACGCCGAGTTGGGCAAGAAGGGCGTCGGCGCGATCTACCGCGGCGGGCTCGGCCGCGACATCGTGCGGACCGTACGGAAGCCGCCGGTCGCCCCGGACGCCGAGCGCGTGGTGCGGCCCGGCGACCTGACCGCCGCCGACCTGCGGGCCTACGGGACGAAGCGGCAGGCGCCGACCCGGACCTCGTACCGGGGCCTCGACGTCTACGGCATGGGGCCGTCCTCGTCGGGCGGGACCAGCGTCGCCGAGGCGCTCAACATCCTGGAGAAGAGCGACGTCTCGAAGCTCAGCCGGAAGCAGTACCTGCACCGCTACATCGAGGCGAGCCGGATCGCCTTCGCCGACCGGGGCCGCTGGGTCGGCGACCCGGCCTTCGAGGACGTGCCGACCAAGGGCCTGCTCTCGCAGCGCTTCGCCGACTCCCGCGGCTGCCTGATCAAGGACGACGCCGTGCTGACCAGCCCGCTCCCGCCGGGCGACCCGCGCCACCCGGCCGCCTGCGGCAGCTCGGGACCGGCCGCGCCGACGACGTTCGAGGGCGAGAACACCACGCACCTGACGGCCGCCGACAAGTGGGGCAACGTCGTCGCCTACACCCTGACCATCGAGTCGACCGGCGGCAGCGGCATCACCGTGCCCGGACGCGGCTTCCTGCTCAACAACGAGCTGACCGACTTCTCCTTCGCGCCGGCCAGCCCGGCCGTGCACGACCCGAACCTGCCCGGTCCGGGCAAGCGCCCGCGCTCCTCGATGTCCCCGACGATCGTCCTCGACCGCGGCCGCCCGCTGGTCGCCCTCGGCTCGCCGGGCGGCGCGACCATCATCACGACCGTGCTGCAGACCCTCACCGGCCATCTGGACCGCGGGCTGCCGCTCGTCGACGCCATCGCGGCCCCGCGCGCCAGCCAGCGCAACGCGGCGGCCACCGAGCTGGAACCGGGCCTGTGGGACAGCCCGGTCAGGGGACAACTGGAGGCGCTGGGCCACGTCTTCAAGCAGAACCCGGAGATCGGCGCGGCGACCGGCGTGCAGCGGCTGCCGGACGGACGCTGGCGGGCCGCGGCCGAAAAGGTACGGCGCGGCGGCGGTTCGGCCATGGTCGTCCACCCCAGCGGCCGTAACTGACGCGGAAGTCATTGCCCGGAGTGCGCTCCGTCGGTAGGAAGGAGCGATGCGCGCGCCCGCTTGCCGAGGAGGACCCTGTGGACACCCGTGGTGACCGGACCCTGCTCCTGACCGTGAACGGCGACAAACGTGAAGTGGCCGACGCGGACACGCGGGCCACCCTGCTCGACGTCCTGCGCGAGCGCCTCGGCCTGACCGGGGCGAAGAAGGGCTGCGACCGGGGGGAGTGCGGGGCCTGCACCGTGCACCTCGACGGGCGGCGGGTGCTGTCCTGCCTGACCCTGGCCGTGGCCGCGCAGCACACCGAGGTGACCACGGTCGAGGGGCTGGCCGACGAGGGCAGGCCGCACCCGATGCAGCGGGCGTTCCACGAGAACGACGCCTTCCAGTGCGGCTTCTGCACCCCCGGGCAGCTGATGTCCGCCGTCGCCTGCGTACGGGAGGGGCACACCGGCTCGGCGGCCGAGATCCGCGAGTGGATGAGCGGCAACCTCTGCCGCTGCGCCGCCTATCCGCAGATCACGGCGGCCGTCGAGCAGGTGGCCCGGGCGGAGCGCTCCGGAACGCGGCCAGACGCGCCCGCCGTCGAGGAGCCGCCCACCGAAGAGCCGTCCGCCGCAGCGAAGGGCGGTGCGGCGTGAAGGACTTCAGCTACGTCAATGCGGCCGACACCGAGACGGCTCTCGCCGCGCTGCGCACCCACGGCACCCAGCTGCTGGCCGGCGGCACCGAGCTGCTCAACTGGCTCAAGGAGGGCATCGAGGCCCCCGAGCAACTGGTGGACATCACCGGGCTGCCGCTCGCCGGCATCGCGCCGGGACCGCACGGACAGCTGCGCATCGGCGCGCTCGCGCGGATGAGCGACGTCGCCGCGCACCCCACCGTCGTACGGGAGCACCCGGCGCTCGCCGAGTCGCTGCTGCTCTCCGCCTCGGCCCAGCTGCGCAACATGGCGACGATCGGCGGCAACCTGCAACAGCGCACCCGCTGCCCGTACTTCCGCGCCGAGACCGCGCTGCCCTGCAACAAGCGCGACCCCGGTTCGGGCTGCGCCGCGCTGGAGTCGGGCGACACCGCCGAGCAGGCCGTCTTCGGCTGGACCCCGGACTGCGTGGCGACGCACCCCTCCGACCTCGCCGTCGCGCTCGCCGCCCTCGACGCGACCGTGCTGCTGCGCGGTCCCGGCGGCGATCGGCGGGTGCCCGCCGACACCTTCCACCTCACCCCGGAGCAGGCCCCGCCGGAGCGGCACACGGTGCTCGCCGTCGACGAGCTGATCACCGGCATCGAACTGCCGGGCGGCGGGTCGGGGCGGCTGTCGCACTACCTCAAGCTCCGCCGGCGGTCCTCGTACGAATTCGCGCTGGTCTCGGCCGCCGCGGTCGTGGAACTCACCGGCGGCCCGCGCGGAGCCGAGATCGTCTCGGCGCGGATCGCACTCGGCGGGGTCGCGCACCGTCCCTGGCGGCTCACCGCCGCCGAGGAGGCGCTGCGCGGCCTGGCAGCCGACGACCTGCCCGCGCTGCGCGCCGCCGTAGCGGCCTCGTTCACCGACGCCCGTCCACTGCCGGACAACGCGTACAAGATCGAACTCGCCCAGCGCGCGGCCGTCCGCGCGCTGCGGAACGCGGTACGGCGTCGCCCCGCTCGCCCGGAAGCGGAAGGAAGTCCGCGATGAACGACACGTCCGTACCCGCGTCGCCCTTACCCGGCTCGGCACCGGCCTCGCTACCGACCTCGACACCCGCCTCGCCCCTCGTATCCGCGCCGGCCTCCGGGTGGCCGCACGCATCGCGCCCCGCCTCCGCCGCCATCCCGGCCGGCCTGCGCCGGCCCGACGGCCCGGCCAAGCTGACCGGCGCGGCCCGCTACTCCGGCGACACCCCGGCCGACGGCGCCGCGTACGCCGTCCTGGTCGGGGCCACCGTCGCCCGGGGCCGGGTCGCCGAGCTGGACACCGCGGCGGCCCGCGGCGCGCCCGGTGTCACCGCGGTGCTCACGGCGGCCGACCTGCCGGACCTCGGCGCGGCCCCGCTCGCGCACTCGGTGGTCCCGATGCAGCGGGCGCTGGACGGCGCGGTGCGCTACGAGGGGCAGCCGATCGCGATCGTGCTCGCGAAGAGCTGGGAGCAGGCGCGCTACGCGGCCGGGCTGGTACGGGCCGGGTACGCCGACGTACGGCCCGCCGTGACCTTCGAGGAGGCCGAGGACGAACAGGAGCGCGGGCCGGTGATGTCGCCCGCCGACGAGCGCAAGGGCGACGTGGCGGCGGGCCTCGCGGCGGCGCACACCACCGTCTCGGCTGCCTACAGCACCGCCGACCGGCACCACAGCCCCATCGAGCCGTCCGCGACGCACGCCCGCTGGGACGGCGAGAGGCTGACCGTGCACGACTCCGTGCAGTCGGTCTCGCTGACCCGGCAGGCGCTCGCCGCGGCCTTCGGCGTCCCGGCCGAGCAGGTCCGGGTGATCTCGCCGTACGTCGGCGGCGGCTTCGGCTGCAAGGGCTACATCTGGCCGCACCAGATCCTCGCGGCGGCGGCGGCCCTGGTCACCGGCCGGCCGGTCAAGCTGCAATTGACCCGCGCGCAGATGTTCACCGCGTGCGGGCACCAGCCGGTGACCCGGCAGACCGTCTCGCTGGGCGCGGACGCCGAGGGGCGGCTCACCGCCCTGCGGCACACCTCGGCCAACGCCACCTCGCGGGACGACGACCACGCCGAGTACACGACCGACGCCAGCACCTGGATGTACGCGAGCCCCGCGATCGAGGTCCGGCGGCGCGTCCGGCACACCGACCGGCCGCAGCCGACGCCGATGCGGGCCCCGCACGTGGGGCTCGGGATGTTCGCGCTGGAGTCGGCGATGGACGAGCTGGCGTACGCGGCCGGGATCGACCCGGTCGAGCTGCGGCTGCGCAACGAGCCCGAGACGGACCCGCTGACCGGCCGCCCGTTCTCGTCCCGCAAGCAGCGCGAATGCCTGCGCGAGGGAGCCGAGCGCTTCGGCTGGGCGGCCCGTACGTCCGAGCCCCGCTCGATGCGCGCGGGGGACGAGCTGATCGGCTGGGGCATGGCCGCCGCGACCATGGACACCTTCCGCTTCCCGTCCACGGCGCGGGTGGGCATCGACGCCGAGGGCCGGGTGCGGGTGGAGACCGGCACCCAGGAGATCGGCACCGGGCTGCCGGGCGTGATCGCGGGCATCGCCGCCGAGGTGCTCGGCGCCGACCCCCGCGCGGTCGAGGTGCGGATCGGCGACACCCTGCTGCCGCCCGCCGCGATGACGGCCGGCTCCTCCGCCACCATCGGCGTCGGCTCGGCCGTGCACGCGGCGGCGAGCGCGCTGCGCGAGAAGCTGGACGGCCCGGTAGCGCCCGCGACCGGCCCCGGAGCGCGGGAGCCGGGCGCGGACGGCTATCTGGAGGCCGAGGCGACCTGGGCCCCGGAGGAGAGCGCCGACCCCGGGGGCCGGTCCACCACCTACTCGATGCACACCTACGGCGCGGTCTTCGTCGAGGTACGGGTCGACGAAGAGCTGGGCCTGGTGCGGATGGAGCGCTGCACCGGGGTCTACGCGGCGGGCCGGATCGTCAATCCGCTGACCGCGCGCAGTCAGATGACCGGCGGCATCGCCTGGGGCCTCGGCCAGGCACTGCTGGAGGAGTCCCGGTTCGACGCGCGCCTGGGCCGGTTCCGGTCCAAGAACCTCGCGGGCTACGTGGTTCCGGTGAACGCGGACATCCGTGATCTCGACGTGTCGTTCGTGGACGACCACGATCCGCACGCGAGCGCCCTCGGGGCGAAGGGCATCGGCGAGCTGGGCGCGGTCGGCGTCTCGGCGGCGATCGTCAACGCCGTCTTCCACGCGACGGGGGTACGCGTGCGAAACCTGCCGGTCGGCATCGCCGACCTGCTGGGGTGATCAGGACCGCCGGGCAGGGCCTGGCCGGCGGAGGTGAGCCTGCGGGGGCAGGGCTCCGACCCCGGCCTTGAGCGCCGTCGCGGCGCCGGCCGGGGCCCGGGGCGGTCTCAGAGCTTCGTCAGCTTGGGGTACGGCCGGGTGATGCGCTGCTGGTGGGAACCGAAGTCGACGAGCACTGCGATCTCGTCCTCGACGCCGATCACACGGCCGAGACCGTACAGGTCGTGCGTCACTCGGTCCCCGGTGTCGAACTGCTCCACGGGCTTTGCAGCGGGGGCGTTGAAGGGGCTGGAGGGCAGGTAGCGGCGGGGCACGGTTGATTTCGTCATCACTGCCAGTATGCGCCTGCCGGGGCCCGAGCCGAGCCCGAGTGCGCAGACCTTGGCAGCGACCGGCCCCCGATGCATGTTGGGGGTAGCCCCCGGCCAGGCTCCGGGGAAGGCCCGGATCGCCTGTGGGAGCGGTGATCCCCAGTGTTTGGAGCGCCCAGGAAGACAGCGATTACGATCCGGTACCGGAGGCTCCCCGTGGCCGCGAGCATCGCGTATCAGACCCATGCGTTCCGGTCGATCGGTACGTCCTCGGCGCCGCTCGCCTCCTTCGCACGGTTCGTCGTCTGCGGCGGCGGAGTGGGGCTGGCGTCGAGCTGGCTGCTGGTGCTGCTGGCCGACCGGATGCCGCCGGCCCTCGCCGCCGCGGGAGTGACGGTCGTCTCGACGCTGCTGGCGACCGAACTGCACGGCCGCTTCTCCTTCCGCAGCGAGCACACCGGCCGGCGCCGCCACCTCCAGTCCGCGCTGACCGTCGCCGCCGCCTCCCTGGTCACCACCGGCGCGCTGCTGTGCCTGCACGCGCTGCGGCCCGACCCCGGGGCGATATGGGTGCAGAGCGTCTATCTCGGGGCGTCCGCCGCCGCCGGGGTCGGCCGGTTCCTGGTGCTGCGCGCGGTCGTCTTCTCCACCGGCTCGCACCGCTTCTCCACCGGTTCGCACCGTGCCCGTTCGCTGCCCGGGGGAGCATGGTCGCCGCCGGCCGAGCGGCGCGGCGCGGCTGCCGTGCGGGCATCAGAAATATGATCGACTTCGTCGCTTGACGACGATGGTCTTGCCACGGTGGGTGACGGGCTCTACGGTCGCATCCACACGCGTAGATCAGCTTTGCGCACCCGCTTTACAGCCTGGCTGACGCCCCGGCAAAGGAGCAGCTCATGGCCAATGTTGTCCGCGCCGCACTGGTCCAGGCGACCTGGACCGGCGATACCGAGTCGATGATCGCCAAGCACGAGGAGCACGCCCGCGAGGCGGCCCGCCAGGGCGCCCGGGTGATCGGTTTCCAGGAGGTCTTCAACGCGCCGTACTTCTGCCAGGTGCAGGAGCCCGAGCACTACCGCTGGGCGGAGGCGGTTCCGGACGGGCCGACCGTGCAGCGGATGCGGGCGCTCGCCCGCGAGACCGGCATGGTCGTCATCGTGCCCGTCTTCGAGATCGAGCAGCCCGGTGTCTACTACAACACCGCCGCCGTGATCGACGCCGACGGCAGCGTGCTCGGCACCTATCGCAAGCACCACATCCCGCAGGTCAAGGGCTTCTGGGAGAAGTACTACTTCAAGCCGGGCCAGCAGGGCTTCCCGGTCTTCGACACCGCCGTCGGCAAGGTCGGCGTCTACATCTGCTACGACCGGCACTTCCCCGAGGGCTGGCGGGCGCTCGGCCTCAACGGCGCGCAGCTCGTCTACAACCCCTCCGCCACCTCGCGCGGCCTCTCCAGCCACCTCTGGCAGCTCGAACAGCCCGCGGCGGCCGTCGCCAACGAGTACTTCGTCGCCGCGATCAACCGGGTCGGCGTCGAGGAGTACGGCGACAACGACTTCTACGGCACGAGCTATTTCGTCGACCCGCGCGGTCAGTTCGTCGGCGAGGTCGCCAGTGACAAGGCGGAGGAGCTCGTCGTCCGCGATCTCGACTTCGAGCTGATCGACGAGGTACGACAGCAATGGGCGTTCTACCGGGACCGCCGCCCCGACGCGTACGAGGGACTGGTGCGGCCGTGACCGATCTGCACGCCAGGCACCAGGCCGTCCTGCCGGACTGGCTCGCGCTCTACTACGACCGCCCGATCGAGATCACCCACGGCGAGGGCCGGCACGTCTGGGACGCCGAGGGCAACCGCTACCTCGACTTCTTCGGCGGCATCCTCACCACGATGACCGCGCACGCGCTGCCCGAGGTCACCAAGGCGATCAGCGAGCAGGCCGCCCGCATCGTCCACTCCTCGACGCTCTACCTCGACCGCCCCATGGTCGAGCTCGCCGAGCGCGTCGCGACCCTCTCCGGAATCCCGGACGCCCGCGTCTTCTTCACCACCTCGGGCACCGAGGCCAACGACACCGCGCTGCTGCTCGCCAGCAGTTACCGCCGGTCCAACCAGATCCTGGCGATGCGCAACAGCTACCACGGCCGCTCCTTCAGCACCGTCGGCATCACCGGCAACAGCTCCTGGTCGCCGACCAGCCTCTCCCCGTTGCAGACGCTGTACGTGCACGGCGGCGTCCGCTCGCGCGGCCCGTTCGCGCACCTCACGGACGCGGAGTTCATCGCGGCCTGCGTCGCGGACCTGGAGGACCTGCTCGGCCAGACCCGCAATGTCGCGGCGCTGATCGCCGAGCCCGTCCAGGGCGTCGGCGGCTTCACCATGCCGCCCGACGGCCTGTACGCCGCGTTCCGCGAAGTCCTCGACCGGCACGGCATCCTCTGGATCAGCGATGAGGTGCAGACCGGCTGGGGCCGCACCGGCGAGCACTTCTGGGGCTGGCAGGCACACGCCGCGAGCGGGCCGCCGGACATCCTCACCTTCGCCAAGGGCATCGGCAACGGCATGTCCATCGGCGGCGTCGTCGCCCGCGCCGAGGTCATGAACTGCCTCGACAGCAACTCCATCTCCACCTTCGGCGGCAGCCCCGTCACCATGGCCGCCGGCCTCGCCAACCTCACCTACCTGCTGGAACACGACCTCCAAGGCAACGCCCGGCGGGTCGGCGGGCTGCTCATCGAGCGGCTGCGGGCCGCCGTCGCGGGCCTCGGGATCGTCCGCGAGGTGCGCGGCCGGGGCCTGATGATCGGCATCGAGCTGGTGAAGCCCGGCACCGACGAGCCCTCGCCCGAGGCAGCCGCGGCCGTCCTGGAGGCCGCGCGCGAGGGCGGGCTGCTGATCGGCAAGGGCGGCGGGCACAACAGCAGCGTGCTGCGCGTCGCCCCGCCGCTGACGCTGAACATCAGCGAGGCCGAGGAGGGCGCCGCGATCCTGGAAGCCGCGCTGTACACCGTGGAGTCCGCACAGGCGGCGCAAGCGGCGCAGGACGCGCGCACCGGGCCGAGCAGGCGGGCCGCGCGCTCCGTACCGGAAGGGACACACCGATGACCCGCACCCTGATCCGCGGCGGCCTCGTCGTCACCGCCGCCGACGAGACGCACGCCGACGTCCTCATCGAGGACGGCCGCGTCGCCGCCCTCGCCGCGCACGGCTCCGCGTGCGCGGAAGGCTGGAGCGCCGAGCGCACGATCGACGCGACGGGGAAGTACGTCATCCCCGGCGGCGTCGACGGCCACACCCACATGGACTTCCCGTTCGGCGGCACCTTCTCGTCCGACACCTTCGAGACCGGCACCCGGGCCGCGGCCTGGGGCGGCACCACCACGATCGTGGACTTCGCCGTGCAGACGAAGGGGCAGGCGCTGCGTGAGGGCCTCGACCTCTGGCACGCCAAGTCCGACGCCCAGTGCGCGATCGACTACGGCTTCCACATGATCCTCTCCGACGTCAATGAGCACACGCTCAAGGAGATGGACCTGCTGGTCGCCGAGGGGATCACGTCCTTCAAGCTGTTCATGGCCTACCCCGGCGTCTTCTACAGCGACGACGGCCAGATCCTGCGCGCGATGCAGCGCGCCGCCGCCAACGGTGGGCTGATCATGATGCACGCGGAGAACGGCATCGCCATCGACGTCCTCGTCGAACAGGCCCTCGCCGCGGGCCGCACCGACCCGCGCTACCACGGCGAGGTCCGCAAGGCGCTGCTGGAGGCCGAGGCGACGCACCGGGCCATCCAGCTCGCCCGGGTCGCGGGCGCCCCGCTCTACGTCGTGCACGTCTCCGCCGAGGAAGCGCTCGCCGAACTGACCGCCGCCCGTGACCTGGGCCTCAACGTCTTCGGCGAGACCTGTCCGCAGTACCTCTTCCTGTCCACCGACAACCTCGCCGAGCCGGACTTCGAGGGCGCCAAATACGTCTGCAGCACCCCCCTGCGACCGCGCGAGCACCAGAGCGCGCTCTGGCGCGGCCTGCGCACCAACGACCTGCAAGTGGTCTCCACCGACCACTGCCCGTTCTGCTTCAGCGGCCAGAAGGAGCTGGGGCGCGGCGACTTCTCCAAGATCCCCAACGGGATGCCAGGCGTCGAGCACCGGATGGACCTGCTGCACCAGGCCGTCGTGGACGGGCACATCTCGCGCCGCCGCTGGATCGAGATCGCCTGCGCCACCCCCGCCCGGATGTTCGGCCTCTACCCGCGCAAGGGCACCATCGCGCCGGGCGCCGACGCGGACATCGTGATCTACGACCCGCACGCCGAGCAGGTGCTCTCCGTCGAGACGCACCACATGAACGTCGACTACTCGGCGTACGAGGGCAAGCGGATCACCGGCCGGGTCGAGACGGTCCTCTCCCGCGGCGAACCCGTCATCGAGAGCCGGGAGTTCACCGGCCGGGCCGGCCACGGCCAGTACCTCCCGCGCGGCACCTGCCAGTACCTGATCTGACAGCTGATCCGACATCCGACCTGATATCCGTTCCGCAATCCGAAAGGGGCCGGGTCATGGACTTCGGACTCGTCCTGCAGGCCGATCCGCCCGCCTCGGCCGTCGTCGGCCTGATGCGGCGCGCCGAGCGCAACGGCTTCCGCTACGGCTGGACCTTCGACTCCGCCGTGCTGTGGCAGGAGCCGTTCGTCATCTACAGCCGCGTCCTGGAGCACACCGAACGGCTGATCGTCGGCCCGATGGTCACCAATCCCGGCACCCGCACCTGGGAGGTGACCGCCTCCACCTTCGCGACCCTCAACGAGATGTACGGCAACCGCACCGTCTGCGGCATCGGCCGGGGCGACTCCGCGATGCGCGTCGCGGGCCGCAAACCCAACACGCTGGCCCGGCTCGGCGAGGCGATGGGCGTCATCCGCGACCTCGCCGAGGGCCGCGAGGCGCAGGTCGACGGCTCCGCGCTGCGGCTGCCGTGGGTGCGGGACGGCAAACTGCCCATCTGGATGGCGGCCTACGGCCCCAAGGCCCTCGCGCTGGCCGGCGAGAAGGCCGACGGCTTCATCCTGCAACTCGCCGACCCCTACCTCACCGAGTGGATGATCAAGTCCGTACGGACCGCCGCGTCGGACGCGGGCCGCGACCCGGACGCGGTCAAGATCTGCGTCGCAGCCCCCGCCTACGTGGGCGACGGCACCCCCGAATCGCTGGCCCACGCCCGTGAGCAGTGCCGCTGGTTCGGCGGCATGGTCGGCAACCACGTCGCCGACCTGGTCACCCGCTACGGCGAGCACTCCGGCCTGGTCCCCGAGGAGTTGACCGAGTACATCAAAAAGCGGCAGGGCTACGACTACGCCCACCACGGCCGCTCGGGCAACCCGGACACGGCGTTCGTACCGGACTCGATCGTGGACCGCTTCTGCCTGCTGGGCCCGCCCGAGGCGCACATCGAGAAGCTCAGGGCGCTGCGGTCGCTGGGCGTCGACCAGTTCGCGGTCTACGCGATGCATGACGCGAAGGAGTCGACGATCGACGCTTATGGGGAGGTCGTCATTCCGGCGCTGAACTGAGCGGTGCTGAGCGGATGCTCACAACCGCCGGGCCGTCGGCGACACCGGGGCCGTCCGGGCTGCGGGGGCGTCACGGCCGGCGGTTGTACATCTCCAGCGTCGCCTTCGCCGTGGAGGCGTCCTGGAAGGTCAGCTCCCACGGCCCGGGCCGTCCACGATCCCGCTCCGCTCTCCATCACGGCAGCCGCCTCGCCCCTGGCCGTCTCCGGCCACGCGGGCCGCAGCGGACGGGCTTCCTCCGGCGGACGGGCCTCCTCCGTACGATCCGTACCGCGAGCCTCGACCTGGGCCCGCAGCGCGTTCCCGTGCCGGAGGCCACCCGACCCCTGCCGCAAGGAGCCACCCGCATGTTCACTACCCGCCCCACCCTCCAAGGCACCTTCGGGATGGCCTCGTCCACCCACTGGCTGGCCTCACAGTCCGCGATGGCGGTCCTGGAGAGCGGCGGCAACGCCTACGACGCCGCCGTCGCGGCCGGGTTCGTGCTGCATGTCGTCGAGCCGCACCTCAACGGGCCGGCCGGAGAAGTGCCGATCATCCTCGCTCCGGCGGGCGGCGAGCCCACCGTCATCTGCGGCCAGGGCCCGGCCCCCGCCGGGGCCACGGTCGAGCACTACACCTCGCTCGGCCTGCACCTGGTCCCCGGCACCGGGCCGCTCGCCGCCGCCGTACCCGGCGCGTTCGACGCCTGGATGCTGCTGCTCCGCGACCACGGGACCCAGTCCCTCGCCGAAGTCCTCCACTACGCCATCGGGTACGCGGAGGACGGCCACCCGCCCGTCGAGCGGGTCGGCCGGACCGTCGAGACGGTCCGCGAGCTGTTCGAGAACGAATGGCCCAGCTCCGCCGAGGTCTATCTGCCCGGCGGCGAGTCCCCGGCCGAGGGCACGCTCTTCAAGAACCCCGTCCTGGGCGCCACCTGGCGTCGGGTCATCGTCGAGGCGGCAGCGGCGGGACCGGACAGGATCGCGCAGATCGACGCGGCCCGGCGGATCTGGCGGCAGGGCTTCATAGCCGAGGCGCTCGTCGAGTTCGCCGCCCGCCCCACGATGGACACCAGCGGCGAGCGGCACGCGGGCACACTGTCGGCGGCGGACCTCGCCGGCTGGTCCGCGACGTACGAGGCCCCGGCGACGTACGACTGGAACGGCTGGACCGTCTGCAAGGCGGGCCCCTGGTCGCAGGGCCCGGCCTTCCTCCAGCAGCTCGCGCTGCTCCCCGAGGGAGCCGACGGACCGGACGGGCTGCGGATCGGCTCCCCGGAGTACGTCCACACCCTCGTCGAGGGCAGCAAGCTCGCGATGGCCGACCGCGAGGCCTGGTACGGCGACGCGGAGGACGCCGCGAACGTCCCGCTGGACGCGCTGCTGTCCGCCGAGTACAACACCGCGCGGCGCGCCCTGATCACCGACGAGGCCTCCTACGAGCTGCGCCCGGGCAGCCCCGACGGCCGCAAGCCGCGGCTGAGCAAGCACGCCGGAGCGGTGGCCGACGGCGAGCAGGGCTTCGACGCGATGGACATCCCCGGAGCGGGGGCGGGGGCCGGAGCGGGGGAGCCGACCGTCGCCGAGGACGGCGCGACCCGCGGCGACACCTGCCACGTCGACGTCGTCGACCGCTGGGGCAACATGGTCGCCGCGACCCCCAGCGGCGGCTGGCTCCAGTCCAACCCGGTGGTGCCCGCCCTCGGCTTCCCGCTCGGCACCCGCCTCCAGATGGCCTGGCTGGAGCACGGCCTGCCCAACTCCCTCACCCCCGGCCGCCGCCCGCGCACCACCCTCACCCCGTCCCTCGCGCTGCGCGACGGCGTCCCGGTGCTCGCCTTCGGCACCCCTGGCGGCGACCAGCAGGACCAGTGGTCGCTGCACTTCTTCCTCGCCGTGGCGCTCGGCGAGCGGGTCCGCGGCGGACTGGACCTCCAGGGTGCGATCGATGCCCCGAACTGGCACCAGGACAGCTTCCCCGGCTCCTTCTACCCGCGCGGCATGCGCCCCGGCAGCGTCACCGTCGAGGCCCGGATCGGCGACGAGGTGATCGAGGAACTGCGCCGCCGCGGACACGACGTAACGGTCGGCGACCCCTGGTCAGAGGGCCGCCTGTGCGCGGTCGCGCGCGACCCGCGGACCGGGGTGCTCTCGGCTGCGGCGAATCCGCGCGGGATGCAGGGGTATGCGGTGGGCCGCTGAGGCCTGGCCGGCCGGGCGTTTGGGTGTCTGCGGCCGGATGCCCGGGGGTGTCCTCAAGCTCCCCCAGCCTTCGGCCGGGAGGTGCCCCCAGGCGCTTGAGGACAGCGCGGCCGCAGGGCGCGTA